>JAEWMV010000202.1 GCA_023393045.1 Bacillota bacterium
CCCGCCTCCGACGCGCAGCATGAGGGGTACGAGGCCATCGCGCGCGCCTTTGCGGATTATCTCGGGCTCGGGGACATCGAGCTTCTCGCGAGCGGCTACCCCAACGTGCTCGATTATTACGATTATTACTGCCCCGAATACGACATGGTGATTTCCGTCACCTACAGCGGGCTGCTCGATGTGGAGGCGTACCCCATGAGCGTGTACGCCGGGAGGTGACGCATATGAAAAAAACTGTCGCGCTTCTTTTATTCCTGACGCTGCTCTTTTGCGGCTGCGACGCGCGCGCTCCGGAGGGAACGGTCGCCGCGGCCGGGACGCCCACCCCCTCGCCAAGCGCGAAGAGCGTGGAGTGGGAAATCGTCCGCACCCCCGCGCTCACGCCCATTCCCACGCCCGTGCCGGACGGCGCGGACGAATGGGGCTTTTTTGAAGTGGATATCGACAGCGCGGACGAATACCGGGATTTCGTGATGGAGCACCGCTATTCGGACGCGTATTACGGCACGCGCTTCTATCGCCTCACGGACGACGCATATGTGGAGCTTGGCTATCTCGAGGGCGTTGTGACGGGCAAGCTCTCCTACAGCCGCGTCCCCAACATCATCGTGGACGGCAGCGGCGTCGTTTACGCCATCGAGCGCTCGAGGATCGCCTCCTGGGCGCGCATCGCGCGCGCGTATTGCGTGGAGGACAACACGCTCGTACGCTTGCCTACCGATACCCTCCTGGACGGCGGCGAACTGGAGCGCATCAAGAACCCGCCGGTCTTTTTCGTGACCGCGCCCGTTGAGGTTTACGATGTGAAGGAGGGGGAGATGCGCACGCTGGAGGAGGGAGAATATATCAGCTTTGAATATTCCAACGAGATCGACGCGCTCTACGCCACGTATTTTCCGCCGGGCAGCAACGAGCTGCGCTACATCAGGCTCGAACTCGATTCGACCGACTGCATCCGGGGCGGCCCCTTTTTCGGGGATTGCTTTTACAGCGAGGATGTGGAGTGGGTCGGCTGATGCGATTTGGATACGCGCTTGAAGTAGGATGGGGGAAACACGAGCGCTTGGTTCGGGAGGACAGGGGATATGAAACGCAAAACGATTTTTGCCTTGCTCGCCGCTTTGAGTGTGCTTGCCGCCGCCGCGTGCGCGCTGCTGCTGCTTTTTCGCGCGCGGGAAAAGGCGCGCCAGACGCAGGTGGGGGCCGTAAGCGTGGAGCCGATTCCGACCGAGGCGCTTCCCGTGCCGGAGCGCACGGAGGAATGGTTTGTGGGCGACTGGGCGGGTCTTATCACCGGCTACGGTGAGTCCGACCCCGGGTGGACGGACTTCGGTATCGCTACAGTAGGCTACTATGAGGAGCTGTGCTGCCTGCTTCGGGTCTATACCACCGCGTCGGGCTACGAGGCCGCGCTCGGAAGCGCGCTTTGGCGCATTACCGGGCACAGCATGGACGGCTTTTCCATGGTGTGCACGCGGGCCTCGCGCAGCTTTGAGTTCCATCCGGACAGCATCTATTATGAGCGCTTTGAGTTTGAAGAGGGGCAGACCATCGCCTTCACCTATTCCGAGGAGGTGAAAAGCACCGTCCCCGGCGCGAAGGTGCCGGAAAGACACATCCTTTTCGGCGAAGCCTCGGCGAGGGAAAACGATGAGTGGAACCATCACCTGCTTCTTTCGCTCCTGCCTTCCGGGGAGCAGCGCGGGGATGATTCCGGCGTTTATCCCCACTGGTACGGAGGCTACGAGAACATGAAGGGCGCGTTTCGCGGGATGTTCTGCCTCGGGATCAACGCGCGCGACAAGCGCATGCTCGGGCAGGTGCTCGACAGGGGGGACGGCATAGAAACCGTGCTGGGCGTTTTTGACGGCATGGATTACGACCGCACGCGCTTTTTCGCGCCGCGGGATACGCGGGCGGAGGACTTGACGCTAAATTGGGCGATGGGGGATGCGAGCGGCGCGTTTTTTCCGCAGTTTTACCGCTACAGCGCGGACGGATGGCCGGATCGCTGAGCAAACGTATCCGCCGAACACAAGCCCTATTATGAAACAGTGTACATCCCGCAGATGCAGGCACAGATCGAGGCGTTGCGCGCCGGGCCGCAGGACATTTGGACGCTGCGGCAGATACTTGCGCGGCAGGGCTTCATCGAATACGCGCAAAAATTCATATACGGGGAGTTTGAAGGGATTAGGCAGAAAATGATCCCGTATATCCCGCAGATGGTGCAGCTTGAGGCGAAATACCGCTTCGAAGTTTCGCTTGCGGGCATAAAGCCGGGGGATACCCTGGCGGATGCGCAAAGGCTCTATGACATTCGCGAACTCAGGGAGGATGAAGAAGAGCGCTTCGGCCTCTATGGCCTTTTTCGCGGCAAAACCGAGTTTTATACCGACGGGAGCGGCCTTCTGCTCGTCGTCTACCCGGGTTCGGACGGGCGCATCGGAAAAGTCGAAGTGCGTAGGCCCGGATACGACACGCCGGACGGCAGACAGGTGGGCGACCCATATGAGCGCGCTAAGATGCTGCTCTATGCAAAAGACGCGTTTTTGACCTACGGCCGCGACTGGTCCCTGCAGGAGGGCATCGACTCCATCGATGTGATTTGCATGAACGTCGTGCTCGACCGCGCATGGGATGAAGCATGGCTCGACGTCGACGGGGACGGGGAGGAGGAGCGGCTCACGCTCTCCGGACGATCGTGGGGCTCCTACCTCGAGCAGCAGACGACCTTTGGCGAATGGCAGTACGGAACCGTGGAAAGCTTTGATTTCGGCACGAAGGCGACGCTACGCGTATATAAGGGCGACGCGCTCATCGTCGAGGAGGTTCTGCCCATCGCCATGGGGTATCTGACGCCAAGCTTTTGCGACAAGCTCCAGACCGACAAGCCCGGCCGCGTATGGATCGTGTGCGAAACAGGAGGCACGGGCCTTGAGGAGCCTATTTATCTGCTCAAGCTGCACGAGGGTTCGATCAGCACGGAATATCTCGGCATGATCGACATCTATTCCTGAGGCGGCCTTTTGTAAGCGCTGCCATAGAGGGCAAAACTCCGCCGCTTTAACGCTTAATGCCGAACAGGAAGCGCGTTACGCGCATGCGCCGGAAAGCCTCGTACGTCGCAAAGGTCAGCGCCGCGCTGCCGAGGATGATGCACAACATTTGCAGTAAAATGTTGTTTGATAGACGGAGCGCGAAATACGCCGTCGCCACGACCCATTGCTGGTGGAAAACATAAACCGGAAACGACGCGCTGGAGAGATAGTCGGTATAGGGATTAAAAAAATCCAGATAACGCTTGCCGAGCCCCAGAATGGCCAATATCATCACCCACGCGTAAAAGCCGTAGAGCGCCTCGTACGCAACAGCGCTTACGCGGCTGATATTTGGGCCGAGCCATACGTATGCCGCCATGCACAATAAGGATAGCCCGGATAAAAACAGGCAGTGCTTTTTCAGCTTTTCCTGTATATCGTCGCGGGCCAGTATGATAAACCCCAGCAAAAAGAAGGCAAGATATTCGCCGAAGCTTTTGCCGTTTATGTCCAAAACAAGTTGCGAAACCGACGGAATCAGGAAAAACAGAAGCAGCAGCCCCAGCGGGATATCCCGGGGACGGTTTTGACCCGATTTGATCATGAGCCGCATGGCCGGCAGGGCGATAAGGGATATGAGGAATAAATACAGAATGAACCACAAATGCGCGGGGGTGAAACCCCCGTCATAGCCGGTCAGGTCGGTTGGCTTCGTAAAGAAAAGCGCGTATTGGGCAAAATAGCCGCCGCTGTATCCATTGTGAAAAACTTCCGCGATATAGGTTTGAATGGGCACAAGAAGGGCAATGCCTGCCAGCAGCGGAATGAGGAGTCTCAAAACGCGTTCTTTGATATAGTCCCGCGCGGTTCTTTTCTGCAGCGCGTAATATGAGCTGATGCCCGCGATCGTAAAGAGGAGGGGCATCAGCCACGGCCATATCGCGGCGATTATCCCGCTTGTTATGGCGACCTCCGGGCCTTTTACATAGAAGCTCTCTCCAAAGGAATTATAGACCATAAACGTATGGTACGGAAAAAGGAGCAATACCGAGAGAAAACGTAAGTTGTCAAGAAAGCTCCTTCTCAATGCGGCGCCCTCCATACTCCTGCCATTACAAACAAATAAACAGTCCGCACGCTGAATCCCGGTGCGGTGGAAGACAGCTTAAGCTTATTATACTATATTTTTCGCATAGAGAGACCATATTCTCTGCTTACTGAAAAAGAGGACGCCCCCGCGCTGAAAGGTCAGGAAAACTGACCTTTCAGCCGGGCAAGCTCCTCGTCGACCACCGTTTTATCCAGCCGCTCGAAGAGAATTGAAATTTGCGGCAGACGGTATCCCGCGGTCGCGCTTTGCACCGCCCATTCGTTTTTCAATCCCAGCCAGCCGCAAAGCGTTTCGGAAGAAACAGGCAGGAAGGGGTAGAGCTGAATCGTGAGGTTGGAAATGAGCGCAACGCAGTTGAATAGGGTTTCCCCGCAGCGGGCAGGATCCTCCGTCCGGGTTTTCCACGGCTGATTCTCGTCGAAATATTTGTTGCCTGAGCGCACGAGCTCGAAGACCGTATCGAGGGCGTCCTTCAGCCTGCCGCATTCGATTTTTTGCCCGACTGAGCGATATGAATCCGCTAAACTTTGCCGGAATTCGGCAGATGTATTCCCCTGCGGAACAATGCCGCCAAAATATTTTTCGATAAACGCGAGCGTGCGGTTGACGAAATTGCCGTAAGCGCCGAGCAGCTCGCCGTTGTTGCGCTCTGCAAATTCCCGCCACGAAAAGTCCGTGTCGCGCCTTTCCGGCCCGTTGGCGATGAAAAAATAGCGCAGGGAATCGGGATGATACAGAAAGGCGATGTCCTTCGCCCAAATCGCCCAGTTGCCGCTGGTGGAAATTTTCCGGCCCTCAAGCGTGAGGTATTCGCTGGAGATGATATCGTCCGGCAGGCGCAGGTTCCCTCCGTGCCCCAACAGGAGCGCGGGCAGTATGATGGTGTGGAAGGGGATGTTGTCCTTGCCGTGAACGTAGTAATGGCGGGCGTTTTCGCCGAAAAGCTCCGCAAACGATTCGCCGCGCCGCGCGCAGACGGAGGCCGCAGCCGAAAGATAGCCGAGCACGTTCTCCGCCCAGATATAGATTTTCTTATGCTCATATCCGGCCTTGGGCACATCGATTCCCCAATCCAAATCGCGGGTGATCGCGCGGTCGCGCAGGCCTTCGTCGATATATCTTTTCGTGAAAGCGACGGCGTTTTTGCGCCAGTCGGGATGCGCGTTGAGATAGGCGGTAAGCTCGTCGCGCAATTTTGAGATTGCGATAAAAAGCTGCGTGGTTCCCCCAAACGCGATGGCGCTCCCGCAATCCGCGCACCGCGCGTCCACAACCGTATCCGCATCGAGGATCGCTCCGCAGGCGTCGCACTGGTCGCCGCGCGCACTCTCGCCGCATTGAGGGCACCGGCCGACGATCAGGCGGTCGGTCAGCGCCTTGTTGCAGACCGGGCATCGCGCCTGCTTCACGGTTTTTTCATAAACATAGCCGCCTTCGTAAAGCCTGGCGTGGAAGTCGCGCACAAAGACCTTATGCTCCTGCGCGGACGTTTTCGTGTATAAGTCATACCTGAAAGCGAGCCGGTCGAAAACGGATACGAACTCCTCATGGTAATGATCGCTGATTTCCTGCGGCGTCTTTCCCTCCTGCTTCGCCCGGATGGTGATGGGCGTGCCGTGGCAATCGCTGCCCGATACGTAATAGACCTTCTGCCCTTTTGCGCGGTAGTAGCGCGCGAGGACATCCCCCGGCAGCAGCGCGGCGATGTGTCCGATGTGGAGGGAGCCGTTTGCATAGGGCCAGGCGCCGCCGATCAAGATACTTTCCATAGTGCACCTCGTTTCCATGAATTTTGAACGCGGCCGGGACGGCGACAAAAAAAGCTCCCGTCCCGGATAAAAACCCAGGGACGGAAGCCTAAGCTCCGTGATACCACCCTCATTCGCCCGCCTCTCACGAAACGGGCCTCATCAAGTGCGGGCAGGCGATGCTGCCGACACTTTGCCGCTGTTACGGGCGGGCCCGTCGCAGCCTAAAGAACGCTTGTGCGTCTCTCGGTGCGCTGCTCCAAGACCATGTTCGGCAATTCTCTTGCTTTGTCCTCTCGCAGCTCCCCGCATGGCGGGGCAAGGACTTCTCTGGAAAAGCGCACATTGCCTACTCTTTCTCTTCGTCGCATTTGCCGCTATTGAATTAGCAATATTATACCCGATATCAAAAAATGCGCAAGGTCATAATTTGCCCGTCAGGAACGCATGCGTGATTTCATTCAACATGCAATATGGATGGCAACACTCTAAATGCAGTATATCAAACCGGCCAAAGAAACAAAAGGGCTTAAGCCACAGACGGGCTTAAGCCGAAAGAGTTTATCCCTGTTGTTTCACCTTCAGGCAGTGCGTCTGTCACCTGCGCATGCTGATCCGCTTGAACAATATCGCCGACGCAGCGAAGGATGCAATTGTCAGGGCGCAAAGTATCGCAAGCGGCGCCGCGGCAAGCGTATTGCCATCGAGCAGGCGCACGCCCTGTGTGGCGGGCAGGGCCATGCCCAGCCATTGCATGGGCTTGGGGAGCATTTGCGCCGGAAACATGATTCCCGAAAACATAATGCTCGGCAAAAACAGGCATTGAGCCGCCAACGTCATGGTGTTCTGCTTTTTGACCAGGCAGGACAGCAGAGCGCCCAGGCCTTCCGAGCAGAGCGCAACCAGCAAAACGGCCAGAAAGTGCTCCGGAATATTTTTAGGCAGCGCCGCGTCGAACAGGTGCGGCGCAGTAACGAGGATCACAAGCGCCACGAAGAGCATATGCAGCGTTGAGAGAACGATTGTTGCAAGCGGCAAGCTCCACGCCGGGATGCCCGCGGCGCGGTACGCCTCCAGAATTCCCTGCTCGCGCGCTTTGACCAGATTCTGCGGCATTCCCAGAAACGCGGACATAGACAAAGCGAAAATCGTGATGGATAGGATCAGAGGGGTTTGCGCATCCATGGCAATGGCTTTCATGATGCTCCCCATGACCAAATAAAACGCCAGCGGCACAAGGTAATAGACCATCAGCGTGCCCTTGTCCCTCAAGTCCATTTTGAGCTGCACCCAAAGCTGAATAAAAAATGCCCTCATCTTCTCTCGCCTCCTGTCGGGTGGTTCTCGCCCGCAACTTCAAGGAAAATATCCTCTATGCTCGCCCTTTCCACGCGCAAATCCACAACATCATCATTGTTTGCGCGGACGTGCGAAAGCAGCGGCAGCAGAAATTCCGCGGCATTTTTGCACGGAAAGGAAAGATAGCCGTCGGATGCAGGCTCGCCCTTTGGCACAAACCCATCGAGGCTGTCGCCGCGGGTTTTTATGAAAACGCGGCTTTGAACGCTTGCGTTTGCAGTTAAATCCATGGGGGTGCCCGCGCGGGCAATCACGCCGTCGCGCAAAATTGCGATATGGTGGCATAGGGCTTCGGCCTCCGCCATGTCGTGGGTCGCCATGAGTATGCTCACGCCCTCCGCGTTGAGCTTGCGTATCTCCGCGTGCAGCGCGTTTCTGCCTTCCACGTCAAGCCCTGCCGTGGGTTCGTCCAGGATCAGCACGCCGGGGTTGTGGCACAGGGCGAGCGCCAGATGCAGCCTTCGCTTCCTTCCCGTGGAAAGCGACATATAGGGTTTATTCAAATACTCGTCCGCCATGTCGAAGCGCTTTAGCAATTCGCCGCGATAGGGCACTTTGTGCCATGAAGAGAAAAGCTGCATCGCCTCCTTTGCCGTCATGGCATCGGGCAGCGAAGTGCTCTGCAGCTGTATCCCTAGCGTGCCGTTGACCACGGCTTCGCCGCCATCCGGCTTGCGCATGTTTTCTATGCATTCAATTGTCGTCGTCTTGCCCGCGCCGTTTACGCCGAGCAGGCCAAACGTTTCCCCCTGCTGCACGCTGAAGGACACGCCGCATAGGACTTGCTTTTTTCCGTATGACTTGTAAAGGTCTTTTACTGTGATGCTCTCGGTCATTGCGAATCTCCTCCTAACAGGGATGCCGGTACGGCAATGTTGTTTTTATCGATGTAGGCGGCAAGCGCGGCCTCGATAAACGGCTCCGCGGCCTCAAACAGCCTGCGGTCGGCCTCCGGCCACATCGCGCGGTTATTGTTGACCGCCAGCGCGGCGAGCGCGGCCTCATCACCGCCCGCGGTTACTTTGAGGATGATCTCCTCCCACCAGCGCCTGCCGAGGGCAAGCGCGGCAGGGCTGTCGGCCGACGTGTTTGCGTTGCTAAGCGCCACGGCTTCCACCATCAGCTCGCGCATGATGTGATAGAATTCCATCGCGCCGTTGAGGGTGGTCAGGCCGCTCTGGGCGAGGCTTTTGTTGAGTGCAGAGTCAAATTCAAAATTTACCCAATCGTTGAGGCTGCTGCCATCCATGGCCTGTATAAGCTGAGCCAGGGCCTCAAACGGCGGCTCGCCGCCGGATTTTATAATTCCGATTGTGGAGCCGAGCACTGAGAGCGCCATATGCAGCGCGTCCATCTTCTTTAGCAGCACCGTCACCTGCCTGTTAAACACTTCTTCCAACTCAGTCGGCGCAAGGGGAGCCGACAGTTTTTCGCGGATGTCCGAAAGCGATATGCCGACGGATTTATAGAATACGATTTGGGTAAGTCTGAGCATGTCGCCGTCGGTATAATACCGCCGCCCACCCTCGGTGCGTCCCGATGGTGGCAAAAGCCCTGTGTTGTCATAGTGCTGCAATGTGCGCACGGTCAGACCGGTAGCCCTTGCCAATTCCCCGACGCTGTACGTCTTGCCGCCAGAAGACATTCTCATCACCTCCATGCGTATTATCGCACATTACGTTACGTCATGAGCAAGAGATTTTTTGACGGGCGCGTAGCAAGCGTATGTAGCCATAGAACACTGCGGCGTGAGGGAAAATGCCGTCGGATTGGCTTGACAGTTTAGATGCTATACGATACAATGAACATAACTAAAAAAGAACCGTCATAGTATGCATATCTATGAAAGGCTTTTTATTTTGCGCAGCGGGGCGGAGTAAAATGAACGAGCCTTTTATTTGTTTGTGTTCCGAAATAACAAGGGAAAATGCCTTCGAGTTGATTCGCTGGATGGAGGACGACGGGGTGCGGGAGTTCCTGCGCGATACGCGCCGGGTCTGCGCCGATCTCGCGCATGTGCTCGAGAGGGTCAACCTGCCGGTGCTGACGCATCTTTTCAACAGCGACGGAAGGCTCTATATCGCATGCGACAGGCAAAACGTGCCGGTGGGTTTCGTGCGCCTGGTGGTAAAGGGCGCCGAAACGGAACTGGTCGTCGTGATCGGCGACAGGGAGAACTGGGGCAGGAAGCTGGGGAGCGGCACCATACGCGAAAGCCTGAAGACCGCCTTTTTTGAGTTGCGCGCGCCAAAGGTGGTGGCAAAAATCCACAAGGGAAACATCCGTTCCATCCGTGCATTCTCAAGCGCGGGATTCCGGCTTGCGCAGGAAACGCCCGCGCTTTTGCGCTATGAAATGACGATGGAGGAATATTTGATGCACCTGCGCAAAAAACGCCTTGCGCCGGGCGAGATTTTCATTACGCCCATAGACAGGCAGCGGCTGAAAAGGGTGATCGATGAAAGCCTTGAGGGCCAAACGAATATGGATAAATCCCTGCGCGCGCTTGAGCGCGAGATCAATCGGGCGAAGCTCGTCGAGAGCGCGCGGATCGCCCCGGATGTGGTCACGATGAATTCCAGAGCCATCGTTTATCTGGACGGGAAGGAGCGGGAGCTTTCATTGGTATATCCCCATGAGGCGGAGCTGTCAAGAAAATGCCTGTCCGTATTGTCTCCTGTGGGAACCGCCATTCTCGGGTATCGGGAAGGGAATGAAATCCAATGGCAGGTCCCTTCCGGCGTAGCCAATATCAAGATCGGCAAAATCCTCTACCAGCCCGAGGCGGCGGGGGATTATCATCTGTGAAAGGCGCCTCGCATCTGATGCACCGGCGGGGCAAAGCATAAAAAGACGGCTCCGCTAGAATCGCGTTCAGCTATGTTCGCTTCCAATTCTAGGAAAAAATTACTTTATTGCATCCCACATTTCATGGTGTTTTGCGTTTTTTTAACCAAATCTAACGAAGATTTTCAGCGGCGCGCAAGCGTGGCTGTCCGGGAGCATGGCGTTTGCCTGCGCGGGAAGTCTCACGGACAAAAGCAAAATAAATTTATATTGACAATATTGTGCGATACACAATATAATGGCAGCGAGGTGATCATATGCCGGAAAACGAGCAGATGCAGAATTTTATCACGGAACTTCGCCGGGGCAGTTTAACGCTGGTGGTGCTGGGATGCTTGCGGCAATCGCACTATGGCTATGCACTGCTCCAGAGTATGCAGGAAAAGCAGATTGACATTGAGGCCAACACGCTCTACCCGCTTTTGCGGCGGCTGGAGAGCCAAGGTTTGCTCGTCAGCGATTGGGACACCAGCGAAAGCAGGCCGAGAAAGTATTACACCGTCAATAAAAAAGGCGAAGCGGTTTATAAGGAATTGATGGCGGAGTGGAGAAGGATGCAAAGCAACATCGAAACCATCTGCGGAAAGGACGAACAGAATGGGTAATTGGATTGAGCGTTATGTCTATGATGTGACGCGCCGCCTCCCGGAAAAAGACCGGGATGAAATAAGCAAGGAGTTGAGGTCCAACATCTATGACATGCTGCCGGAAAATGCAGGCGAAAGCGAAATCAAGGCGGTGCTGTATAAAATGGGGTCGCCCGCTTCGCTGGCGGAAAAGTACCGGCAAAACCCCCGTTACCTGATATCCCCGGCCATCTACGACGATTATGTGCGGGTGCTGAAGTGGGTGATGCCTCTGGTTGGCGGCGTGGTTTTGACGATCGGGATGATTTTGGGGGCTGTTGGCGCTATGAAGGAAAGTGCGCTCGATTGGCCCTATTTGATCAGCAATATTTTGTCAAACGGTATTTCCATGGGGATATCCGCGGCCTTTCAGGCGCTTATTTGCGTAACGATCGGCTTTGTAATTGCAGAGCGTACGGGAGCCAAAACGGGCAAAAATGGAAAGCGGGAATGGACGATTGAGGATTTGCCGGAGGTATTGCCGGATAACAAGGGCAAAATCCCATTGTCCGACAGCGTCAGCGAGCTGGCGTTAACCGTTGTGTTCTCCATTTTGGCTATTTTGATGTGCAGCGGAATCGTCCCCATCGTTTTCATGATCCAAAATGGCGACACGCAAATACGCACCCTTTTCAGCGCCGCCTTTTTGGCAAGCTGCATCCCCGCCATTGCGATCATGGCCGCATTGAGCGTTTGCGAAGCCGTCGCCAAAATCACGGCCCGCAGATGGACGCCCTTTGTTTGCGGCGTGGCGATCGTGAGCAGACTGGTAAACATGTGCATCATGGTTTATCTGATAAACAGGCCGGACCTATTCAGCGCGGAATTCACAGGTTTTTTGCAAAGCGTCGACTGGGGCGACTTTGACCTGTTGGGCTATATGGGAACGGGCGGAGCAAACCTGATTATCATTTTCTTTTCCGTCGTCTTTGTGGCGGCTTCGCTGGCCGAATGCGGCCGGGCGCTCTACAGAACATTAAAACGCAGGTAACGATAGAGACAGCGCGAAAACAGAGGATGCCCTTTCATTTGAGCATCCTCTGTCTGTTTTTTGGAATATGGTGTAAATCCGAGTCCGGCTGCAAATGAGGAAACGCGGTTTGGGTAATCATCGCCCGCGCGGCCGTTCGCTGCGTCCGCTTATCGCCTCATTCCTCGTCAACGATAATCGTGCCGGTCGAGTAGTAGATGATATGCCGCTTGCCCTCTTCATCGTCAAAGAGGATTGACCCATCACGGGTTTCGATATCAAACTCCCCGGAATACTCCTCAATCAGGTCGCCCTCCATGTCGTATACCCGCACCGTACGCCTGATGCCGCCGCCGAAGTTCGATTGCTGCGTTTTTAAGGCCCGCTGGCCTTCTTCGGTCGAGCCGTAATACCAGAGCTGGATCAACAGCGTGCCGATGAGTACCGCGAGCGCGAGGGCGGCGACGACGATCTTTGTCGTCTTGCTCTTCGCTCTGGCCAGCGCCCAAATGATGGTTCCCAGCACGCAAAAGGCGACAAAAGCGAATAAAACCCATCCTCCGACCGTCATATATATGCTCCTTCCGCATTTCTGCCTGTAATAAGTTGCGATGATTGCTTCTCTATCTTGATTATTCGGTGTTGCTTTGCCAATTCCTGCCGGGGAGGGGAGCGCTCCGGCCTTTGAAGCGGGTTTAAATCGCCCGAAACGGCGGGCAAGGCAAAAGCGCCCTTTTTGGGGCGCTTTGCGCTGAGCTTCCGTAACTGGGTGAAATGCGATATCGCTGCGCAGAAGAAGTCTGTTATACTCTGGTTGCTCTGAGAAACTAGGTAATAAATAGTATCATAAATAACATGATGAAAGTTCTCATACGAAATCACTCGATCCGCATATTATAACGATTATTATCCCTTAAAAATTTCTTTAAGCATGGAGATAGCTGGACAATATCTGTATCAATAAAATTCTGAACAATAGGGCTAATCCAATACTGACTTCCATCTGGAGGCGTTTCACCCATTTCAAGATAATCAATATAATCATTGGACTGAATAAAGGTAGGTTTAACAAGGATTAATAATGATATAAAAATTACCATTAAATCCCTTATTATTGAAGTGAGCTGCAATATCATATTTTTTCTTTGGCTATAAATATGACCCGGTAAATTAGACCTTATATATTGGCTACCATTAGAGTGCACGTAATTATTTAAACTGCGATCAATGGTTGTCCATAATAATTCGAAGTATAACTCAAAACATTCTTTGATCACTTCATCTTTTTTTAGGAGACTAATATATTTTGAAGCCCCAAAATATTGCTTTCTATCTTGTGAATGATCGTCATTAGATAATGTGTTTTCTAACCATGAATCAATTGCTTTCTCTTGCGGTTTTTTTCTGCGGCCCGATGATAAAATTTCATATATAAGACTTATAATATACATAGAATTATCGGAATCCATTCCATCGCCAATATAGTTTTTTACTTCTTCTTCCGTCAAGCTCTGTATCCCATCAAGGGTAAAAATAATGAATAAATATTGTATTAAATCGTCTCGGAACTTTCTTACAAGCGTAAACGCATCTGAGAAACGGGCCCGTTTGGAACACTCAAATATACTTGATAGTGTATGGTTGGCTGCCTCCAATGCTTCTCCTTGAATTATATATGTGTTGGTCCCAATCGGCTCAAATTGAATCTGTTGAGATGCATTACTTGCAGTAAAATCAATTAAACTAGATATCTTATCTAATGCTTTCTTAAAAGCAATCATGCTTTCATCGCGGTCATCAATTTCTACAAAGTTTCGCATCATGGCCGCTCTCCTAACTAATTACAAAACAAGTCTGATTTTGAGCTAGCAGCTTTACTGTTCTTTTAGCACAAACTACTGAACTTTTAAAGAAAAGAGAGGATAAAGAGCATCTAGAAACATATCTTTTTCAATT
Organism: Bacillota bacterium; assembly: GCA_023393045.1. GTDB lineage: Bacteria > Bacillota > Clostridia > Christensenellales > CAG-138 > Phil1. The sequence goes on from JAEWMV010000202.1 coordinate 13,659, forward strand.
TTTTTATAAGCAGTATTCAGGAATTATCAAAGAGAAATGATGAAAATTACTCGTATTGAAGTGAAATAAATCCCATGTCCGCGGGCAATATCGTCCCGCGAGAGCCAAATATCACCGTGAAGTGATATCATTCACCCAAGGCGAATACAGCTGAAAAATCCAAGCCGGATGCTTGGATTTTTTCCGGAAGGTCAGGTAAATATAGATGCCGTCGCTGCATTTTCAATTATCTTAACTGTCATAGCTTAATTTTTTAAACCATCCAGAAAATCCAGTATCGCTGCAGACATTTCATCAGACTTGTAATAATGCAGATTATGGCCGCAATTATATTTGATCTGTACGCAATGGTGCATTCTTTTAGCAAAATCCTCCTGCGCCATTACCCATTTCTTACTCCGGGCTTTTTCTTCGCCGCCGCCCAGGTCGGTTGTAAACATCAGCGTGGGAACGTTGTAAATGTCCATTTCCCGCACTTTTTTCGCATTTTTCAGCACCGTTTTACATTCGGCGTATACATCCGCATTCAGGGCATTCCGATAATTCAGTAATTTGTTCTGTCCGTATTCTTCCCGGGTAATTCCCAGACTGCTGACAGGGTTAAACGCCTCAAATCGATGAAGTCCAAAGAAAACCCCTGCCTTCATCAATGTGATGCTTGCGAGATTGCCCTTTTCGTAGGATTGGGGAACAGCCATATCCAGGCCTATAATCGCATGCACTTCCCCGGGGTATGTATGCGCCCAGTAAATGGCCTCAAGCGCGGACATGGAGTGCGGCATCAGTATATAGGGGGCGCTTTCGCCCGCTTTTTCCAACGCTTCTCTGTTTTGCTCAACCATCGTTGCAACGTCTCGTGAAATCCCGCTGATGTCGGAATATCCATACCCGAATTTTTCGACAATCGCAACCCTGTAATCGCCTGATAATTTAGAATAAAGCACTTTATAATCGTATATTGGCGCGGGAACCCCCGAACCAGACAA
>JAEWMV010000091.1 GCA_023393045.1 Bacillota bacterium
GTGCACGCCCTGTCCGCGTAATAGCCCGCGAACGTGGTCCCCTCCGGCGCCTGCATGTCTAAAACCGCGGAGGAAAGCGGCTGTATGGGGGAGTCGAAGGTGATGTTTTTTTCAAAAAGCACCTCGCCGCTCAGGGCGTCCACATAGCTGACCTTGCCGCGCGGCAGCCAGCGGGCGTAAAGTGTCATGTCCTGCTGCACACGGTCGGTCGAAAAGTCCCATCTGTCCGCAGCGAAGAATTGGTATTCCTCAAAACTGCCCTGCGGGGCTTGCGTCTTTGCCGTGTACCATCCGGCAAGGATATATCCGTCCCTTACGGGTTCAACCAGCATATTGCTTGCTCCGGAGGGCATAAAAAGGTAGGAGTTGGGAAGATAGTAGGTTTTGCGCACCTCGCGGGCGTTGATGATGCCCCCGAGCGCGTCGTATGTGACCGTGCAATCGTAACCCCACGCGGCCGGATCGGCCGACCGGCCGCTTCCGGCGCATCCTGCAAATGCAGACAGGCAGAAGCATATGGCCAGGGCGCAAAGAAAATTTTTCATGGTTGAGCTTTTCATGTTGTTCTACCACCTCGTGAGTGTTTACGCGGCAAAGCCGACTGTTTTGCAGCAGAAACCCAATCGACGATTTTGCGCAAATTCAAATTCACAATAAAATCCCCGGAGCCTTTACGGCTTTTGACGGATTGCCCCAAAGCGCGGCAGCCCGATTTATGTCAATCCAATGCGGCACAGTAAAATAGAGGCGCATATTTCGGAGGAGAGAGAAATATGCGCCTTGTAAAGCATCGTGCCTACCATAGCCAAGTAGGCCGAAAGATGCCACGGTCATAAGCATTGCGTTATTTCCCGGCCACCTAGGGCAAGGAGCCCATGCTGTTGAGAACGGCTTTTGACACGGTGCAATGCGGGGGTTGGCTTGCCTCAAACATCATCTGAACCGGCCCGCCGTTGGAGCTGATCTGCATCTTGCTTCCTCCCGCCTCGTACAACAGGGACGCTCTTGCACCATATCCATAATGCAAAGATTCAGCATCCCCGCATTTCCTGGGGCATCGTATTTTTTCGGTTGATTCAAATGCGCCCCGCCCATTTTTTACGCTCAGTATATAGGGATAAAGGGTCATATGATAAGTGCCTGCAGTCATGTATACGGTCATGTGATAAGTGACCCGGGTCATGGCCGGATAATAAAAACGAGCCGGAGCGTGATCCTTCACGGCCCCGGCCCGACCCTGTCCGTTCAATTCAAAACATAATATCTGCGATGCTTCACCGTTACGCCGTGCTGCGCACATTCCATTCCAGGCGTTTTAACCTCGATATGGTGAGAACAAGCGTCAAAGCGATGAGCAGCACCGTTGCAATCAGCGGAATGAACAGCGACGAGACCGCTTCCGGCCTCAGCTTTTGCGCCTCGATCAGCAAGCCGGAGGGAGTCCATTGCCCAAAGCCGAGCAGGGCGGAAACAAAGTGCATCCCAAACGCCGTCGCCAGCGTTAAAAATCCGGCGGGGATCGGCTTTTTTGCATATACGCCCCACATAATCAGGCAGGAAAGCAAAAACAACATATAAACCCCCTGCAGCAGCCCGCCGTACAGAATGGGAAGAACCCCGATTTCAAAACCGAAGAGCGCGCCGGAATACGCATAATCGGCAAACAGCGCAAGGATGGCAACCGCAATTAGCAGCGCGCCGAAAACAAGGAGCTTGGCAAAAACCATCCGTGCGAACCGCTTTCCCGCGCACAGGGGCAGCACCCAGGTGTTTCCCCTGATTTCGGAGGCCGTAAGGCCGCACAGCGTAAAGGCGATCACGATGGTTCCTATTTCATACACATCGTCCATATAGTTCCGGACGCAGTCAAGCTGCGTCATATCCTCCATGCCGCCGACGCCCTGCGGGGCTTCCCCGGCAAACTGGCCGGACAAAACCAGCGGAAGCACCACCTTGAGCATGATGGGCGTAAGCAGCGCAAAAAACAGAAAGCTTGCAAGAAGGATAAGCGCCCGTCCGCTCCTTAGGGCATAGCGCAGTTCTTTGCCAACCTCGCATTTCATTTCGCATTCACCCCCTGCAAAAACAAATCCTCCAGCCGCGTCTTGCGCAGGGCAAAGGACTCTATCGCAATTCCCTGCTCCGCCAGAAAGCGCATCAGCGAAACGGAAACCGCGCCGTCCGCCACCCTGACGGTGAGGGAAGCTTTCGCTTTCGTCACGGATACCACGCCTGCAAGCCGCGAGAGCGCGTCCGGCAGATTCGGGCCGGCACCGGCGGCGGGCGTGATGTCAAAAACCGGCTGCGCGTTCTCTTTTTGAAGCAGCGCCAGCGGCTTTTCAAACACCATCCGCCCCGCGTCAATCATGCCGACCGTGTCGCAGACGCGCTCGACATCGTCCAGAATATGTGTGGAAAACAGTATGGTTTTACCCATGTGCTTCAATTCCCTGATCAGGCGGAGCACCTCGCTTCTCCCCTCCGGATCAAGGGCGGAAGACGGCTCGTCAAAAATGAGAAGCTCCGGATTCCCTATGAGCGCGGCGCCGATGCCGAGGCGCTGCTTCATGCCGCGCGAGAACCCGCCCACGCGGCGATCCTGCACATCCGCAAACCCTGTCCACCGGAGTATTCTCCCAATGCGCTCGGCGTTGCGTGCGCCGGATAAATAATCAAGGGTTTCGCGCGCGCTCATCCACGGATAGAATTTGGGGTCCTCGGGAAGATAGCCTATGTTCAGGTCGCCGGGATACGCAAGCCCCGCGATATCCTTTCCGTTTACGATGCATGTGCCCTGCGCAGGGCGGGAAAGGCCTGCGAGGATGTTCATGGCGGTGGTTTTGCCCGCGCCGTTTTGCCCGATGAAGCCATATACCTCGCCAGTCTTTACCCGCATGCTTAATCCTTTTAGCGCCCAAAAGCCGCCAAACTCCTTTGTGAGCCCCTCTACCGCAATCATTTGAATTCCTTCTTTCTTCCTATCAGGAGAAAGAGAACCGGGCCTATCGCGCCCACGAACAGGCAAATGAAAAACCAGGCCCACCTGCTTAGGTTTTGCACGCCCTCCCCGAAGATTTTGATTCCGCAATATACGGCGAGGCTGACCTGAAGAAAAACAAGCGGGGAGAGTATCAGAAGTGTTTCTTTTGTAAGCACGAATTCATTCATAATGCAAGTTCTCCCGTCTGGTTATCCTCCCGTTTGCTCATTGTTCCATGCATGGTTTCATGCACTCCAAGGCAGCCGCCCCGCTTTTGCCGCGCCGTTTCCCCCTGTTTACGGTTTCTTCTGTTTATACAGCATACAAACCGCGCCGAGGAGCACGCCCGCGCCGGCGCCGATGCAAAGCCAGAGAACCACGTTTTGGAACAGCGCGCCAAGCACGACGCCGACTGCGGCGCATAGTCCGATGGATAAACCCACGTTCCAATAATCCGAAATTTTGCGCTTTTTCATGAGAATCCAACCTCCGCGGTAATTTCATTCATGCTCAGTATAGAAGAGCAAACAATCACATGATAAGTAACCAAAGTCATATCCCGGGTCATAAAAGCGCCGCCCGCTTTTTAAGCGGGCGGCGCCTTGGCCGGGTCGCCTCATACTCTTTTCCGGTCGCCCCCAATGCGCCCGTTTCAGCTTATCGGGACAGCCCTCATTTTGACCGTATGGTCAACTAGTTCCCTTTTCGCGGGAATTTCACCAGCGCCTCCGGCGGGTAGAGCCCCGTGAGGAGCGTAAGATCCCTCTCCAGCGGAGCGTACATTCTTTGGCGCCCGCCGCGCCAATCGCAATCGGTTGCGCAACTCCGCCTGAAGCCGCCCCGTCGCCACGGACGTGCAAAAATATTTTTAATCATACTTATTATCCGGCTCATGTCATACCCCCCAAGCACGTTTTTGCGCAACCCGTAACGGCAAAATTTCCGGTCGGTTCGGCTACGGGCCAAGTATCAAGTATAGTGAAGAAACGCCCATATGATAAGTGACCCGGGTCATGCGCCGGGTAACAAAAACAGGGCTGCCGCATCAAGTGATAAACGCAGCGGCCCCTTGCTTGCTTTTCGTATGCCTTACTGGCCTGAAACCATCATGGAATCAACCAAAACGCTTGGGCTGGCGAATACGCTGCCTTTCGGAATGTCAAAGAAGAGGTCGTTCCCGATTGCCAGAACGCCGTTTAGCATCTGCATGAACGCCCCGCCGACCGTAATCTGATCCACCGGCCGGATTATTTTTCCGTTTTCCACGAGCAGCCCCTTGGCAAGCATCGAGAATTCTCCGGACACGGGGTTCAGCCCCGCGTGCAGGCCCGACACTTCGTTGATAATCAGGCCGTTATGCAGCTGGGCTACAAGCGCGTCAAAGTCCTTTTCGCCCGGCTGGATGTAAAAGTTGGACGGCATAACGCTCACGGGCGCATCCGCGGCGGCGCGGCCGCCGTTGCTTGTGGAGGCCACACCCGCCTTTTTGGCCGTTTTCAGGTTATGAAGGAAGCAGCGCAGCACGCCGTTTTCCACAACGGTCGTGGTCACGCTCGGCACGCCCTCGCCGTCAAACGCGCGCGCGTTTGACGGATAAAAAGGATCGTCAAGTATCGTTACCTGCTCGCAGGCAATTTGCTCCCCCAGCTTATCCTTAAAAAGGGTCAGCCCTTTTTGCGCGCTCTCGCCTGAAAACATGGGGGAAAATGCGCTGAGCATACCGGCCATGGCATCGTTTTTGAACAGCACGCGGTATTGTCCCGCCTTAACGGGCGACGAGCCGTGCTGCAGCACGCTCCTCCCTACGGCTTCGCGCGCGCAGGCGTCAATTTCAAAGATGCCGTCCCCGACACGGAAGGCGTAGGAGTTGCGCACGTCGCTGTCCTGCATGGTAACCAGTATCACAACGGACATAGTCGTAGTATTGTCCTGCGCGGCATCGAGCCCCAGCGTGTTGCTGACGCGCACCCGAGAGCGGCCCGCGTCGACCCGGCAGAGCTGAACGCGCTGCACGCGCGGATCGACGGCCTTTGCGGCCCTTTCCAGCGAGAGGACAAGCTCTATTCTTTCCTCATCGCTCAGAGCGTTCGCTTTTTTCTCCTTCTTTTCAAGCGCGGCGTATCCGCACTTGCCCTGCATCGGGTGATCGTCCTCATTTTCAATCGTGCGGGCATTGTCCATAGCGCGCGCAACAAGCTTTTCGGGGTCGTCGAGTATCTGCGTAAACGCATATCCGTCCTTGCCCGCATATTTAACGCGCAGGTTGAGTCCTCCTTTGGCGTTCACTTCGTAGGCTTCTATTTCACCTTCGAGCACATCCACCAGGAAAGCCTCGTCTTTGGAATAATATACTTCCGCCGCGTCGCATCCCTTTGCGAGCGCTTCGCCCAAGAGAATATCCTTGAATTCACCGTACTCCATCACAGCCTGTCTCCTTTCCCGCCGACGACGATGTCCGTGACCCTGATCCTCGGCTGCCCGCAGTTGGTGGGAATGCTGCCCGAGGAAGAGCCGCACATCCCCGGATCCATCCACATATCGCGGCCGATGCGGTCGATCTTCTTCAATACCTCGGCGCCCTTTCCGATCAGGGTCGCGCCGCGCACGGGCGAAAAGATTTTGCCGTCCTTCACCCAATAAGCCTCGTTTACCGCAAAGTTGAATTCGCCCGTGAGCGGATTGACGCTGCCTCCGCCCATCGCCGCCGCAAAAAGGCCGGTGCCCATCGTGCGGATCATCTCCTCGTCATCGTCGCCGCCCGGCGCAAAAAACGTGTTGGTCATGCGCGATGTCGGCGCGAAAGCGTAACTCTCGCGGCGGGAGCTTCCCGTAAGCGGATGGTTCATCATCCTGCTGCTGCGGTAATCCACAAGGTATGATTTGAGTATGCCGTTCTCGATGAGCACATTCCTTTGGGAGGGGGTTCCCTCATCATCAAAGCGGATGCTCCCCCATTCGCCCGGCAGCGTGCCGTCGTCAACGGCGGTTACGATAGGGCTTGCCACCGTTTCGCCGAGCATGTTGCAAAATTCACTGTTCCCTTTTGCGACGCACGTCGCCTCAAGGGAGTGCACGCACGCCTCGTGCAGGATCACGCCGCCAAAGCCGCCGCTTATCACCACCGGCATCGCGCCCGCGGAACATTGCGGCGCGTGGAGCATGGTCACCGCCCGCTTGGCCGCCTTTGCGCCTATCGCCTCCATATCGTAGTGCCTGAATTGCTCGAAGCCTTCGCCGTGGCCCGGCGCCACATCCCCAACCTGCGCCTCGCTGCCCTTCATGGCGACAACATGCATAAACACGCGCCCGCGGGGCCTCCTGTCCTCGCCCCACACGCCGAGGCTGTTGGCAACCATCATGCGCTGATCCACATCGACATACTTGGCGACGACCTGCGTGATTTCCCCGGAGTATGCCCTTGCGGCGTCCGACGCGCGGCGCATCAGCGCCACGCGCGCGGCGTTGTCGATCTCGCTGTAAGGAATTCGGGGCGCATAGCTGCCCACGCGCGAAACGCAGACGGGCGCGGCCTGATGCTCCCGCGCGCCCTTGAGCGCGCACGCGGCGGCTCTTGCCGTGGCCATCAGCGACTTTTCGTCGTTGCCGGAGGTGTAGGCATATACGCACCTATTCCCCAGCAGTACGCGCACGCCCGCGCCGTTCACGCGCTTATAGCCCGCGTTTTCCACCTTGCCCTCCGTCATCACAATCGTGTTGTGCTCGGTGTCCTCAGCAAACAGCTCGCTGTAATCGCCTCCGGTGGCGAGCGCCGCTTCCAGGACATTGTGGACGATCCTCTTGTCAATCAACTCGCTGTCCTCCTTTTGCTTGATGGCGATATCCCGTTTTTCACAGCCTTCCGCCGTTAATATGACGCCGCCTGGGACTTCCTTCACGTCAAACGCGCCGTATCGCAACGCGCCTTTTTTATCGCCGCCGGAGCCCAGCCTATATTTAATATAGAAGAACAAACAGTCATATGATAAGTGACGCGGGTCATATCTTTTTGCTCTTTTACTTCAAAACATCATATCCGCGTAGCGTATTTCCTCCTCAATCCAACCGTTAAAGAATTGGGATAATGAATCGGATAGGGCCTCCTGCGGGTCGCCCCTGTCAAAATATGTTTCCATATATTCGTTTAGATAATGGAAAAAGCTATGGTAGCAATAATACGCCAGGCGTTCGCAGCGTAAGGTATAGTCGATTCCGTTTTTATCGAGGGCATCATGAAAGGCGGCGGCCGCCCAATCCCAATACAGGCAGAACCACGCATCCCGCTCGGGTGGGGCAAGCCGCGGATCATCCCAGTCTACAATGTAAAAATCATCGCCGTTCACGATTACATTGCCGCCTGCGTCGCCGTGCGTAATATAAAAATGAGATGTGTCCGCGCTGCACCGTTTTGCAAACAGGGCAAGGCGCTGCGCCCTTTGAAACAGCCGTTCGCGGTGCTGATCGATAACGGACACGATCCGCCCGCCGGCGCGGTCGGCGGATTCTTTGATTTTTTTCCATTGCCAAAAGAATAAATCCGCGCTTTGTGTGGAAAAACTGTCACGGGCAATGGAAAGCCCGCCGGCCTCAACGGCATAGACCTGCCCTAAAATGCCATACTCGGCAATTTTTGTCCGCTCGTTTTGTACATTCTCACCGTCCACCCAGTCGAATATCCCAAGAACCGCACCATCAAACCGGGAATAAAGCCGGCCGTCCGCAGTCTTAACGATTCGGCTGATACAACCGACCCCATGCCCGCGCAGGTGCTCGACAACGGCGAAGCTGCGTTCATAGACGGCCTTGTGCGCGGCGGAGTAATCCAGCTTTAAAAAATAGCTTTGCCCGGATGCGTCCAAGCGCCATGTTTCACCGTAATAACCGCGTTTTGCGGGGGTGAGGGCGGCGGCCGTTATTGCGTATTCATGCCGGATGAAGTCGCATAGGCGGCGCTTGTATTCATCTGTGCGCACTACGCTGCCGTACAATCCGCATTTCCCCCGATCCGCTTAAAAACCCAATTCCTTGAAATGCAAGATGGCGTTCGCCCGGTCGGAGATCCCCGCCTTGCTGTATATCTGGCTGACATAGTTCTTGACGGTGCCGCTGGTAAGAAAAAGCGTCTGCGCGATTTCCTGATTGCTTTTTCCCTGCATCAGCAGGCGGATGATTTCCTGCTCGCGCTGCGTAAAATCCGAAAGGGCGGTTTCCGCGCGTCCCTGCCGGCTGATATGCTTTGTGATTTTAGCGGCGATGTTGCCGGGTAAAATCACGCTTCCCCGCACGGCGTCCCGAATTGCTTCCGCTAATTTGGAACCGCCGATGTCCTTGAGAAGATACCCCGAAGCGCCGTGGCTGATGGTCCCGAGGATGGATTCGTCATCGTCAAAGGTTGTCAGCACAAGGACGACCGTTTCAGGAAAATCCCGCTTGATGAGGCGCGTGGCCTCAACGCCGCCCATCTGCGGCATGCGGATATCCATAAGCACAACATGGGGACGGTGGATTTTTGCC
>JAEWMV010000116.1 GCA_023393045.1 Bacillota bacterium
GGCAAAGGAGATCGACGAAGATGCCGTCCGGGGTTCCCTTCTGCCTTGCGACGGAAGGCTGCTGCAGATCAGCCAATATGCGGCGCTGTATGCGGTCATCGGCACGCGCTTCGGCGGGGATGGCAAAACCACCTTTGCCCTGCCCGATTACAGCAAGCTGACGCCGCCGGTGTTCGGCGCGAAATACTATATCCGCGTATTCGGAAGCTTCCCCCTGCGCGGATGAGGCGGAAAGACGAAAATGAACACGATGCGGGCATTGTGTATCAAGCTTGTGGGACAGCTTGACAAAGAGGATTATGAGAGAATAAGCGCGCTCGCGCGGCTCTGCGGCGAGATGGATCATGTCGCGCTCAAGCTGGAGCTCGACTATAAGCTTGCCGCAGCAAGTGCCGCCGATGCCGATGGAATCAACGAGTTTATGGCGTTCGACGGGGAAACGCTCGTGGGCTATATTGGCCTGTGCGCTTTCGGCGGGGCATCTTCACCCTTTGAGGCGACGGGCATGGTGCATCCTGATTACAGGCGGCGCGGCATTTTCACCGCGCTGCACGAGCGGGTGATAGAGGAATGCGCGCGCAGAAAACCCGCCGGACTTCTCCTCCTGTGCGACGGGAAGTCGGCCGCGGGACAGGCCTTCATCAAAAAGGCCGGGGGCATATACCGGTTTTCGGAATATGAAATGTATCTGAAACGAGAAGATTCGATGCAGGACGGAGCGCGGCTTTGCGGTGTGAGCCTGCATAAGGCGACCAACGCCGGCGCGCACGAAGTGGCAAGGCAGAACGCCATCTACTGGGGCGGCTCGTGCGAAGACGAGGCCGCATCCATCCTCCCCGAGGAGGAAGAAAAGCGCGGCCTCGTCATATACCTTGCGAAGAAAGGCGGCAAAGTCGTGGGCAAGGTTCATCTGCAGAATGCAGCGGGCACGGGCGGTATCTACGGCCTCGGCGTCCTGCCGGAGCGGCGGGGGAAGGGCTATGGGCGCGCGATACTGCTGCTTGCGATTGAAAAGCTCAGGGAGGCGGGCGCAAGGGAAATCATGCTCCAGGTCGAGGCGAAGAACGCGACCGCGCTTGGCCTGTATCAATCCTGCGGCTTTTCGGAAACTTCCACGATGGATTATTTTGAAATGGGTTATTGATATTACGGGATGCTTCAGTCTTTCCCAAACGCGCCCTCGACATAATCATCGATGAGCTTGTTGCGCCCTTCGCCGCTTCTCAAGTCGATGCCCAGCGTCTGTTTTACGATTTGTGTGCGCAAAAATATGCCCTGCAGGGATAATATCATAAAAGCCGCCAGTTCCCTCGGGTCGCCCGCAATATTTCTTTCCTTCAATACCGCCTCGATTAGGGGCGCATAGCCGTTGATGGTCTGCTCGGTATTGTCCCCCGGGCGGGCGTTTTGATGGTCGGTCAGTATGGATATCCTTGAAATGTTCTCATTTGCGTAGAGGAAATCAAGCGTGTAGCGCATGCGCAACTTCAGCGTATCCAGGGCGGTTTCGCCCAGCAGAGCGGGGGATTGGCGGGGCACGGCACCGATGACCCTGCCGATGATCTCCTGCACGCATTGGGCGATCAGATTATCCTTGGTCTGGAAATGGTAGTTGATCTGGCTCAGCCCGATGCCCGCCGCCGCGCAGATATCGCGGACGGTGATCTCCTCGGGCCTGCTTTCTTTCTCCTCAATCAGTTTGATGGTCGCCTCGATGATTTTTCGCTTGATGTCCTGTTTCATGTCAGTCCCTCATTTAAGAAGATGGCCGAAGCGCGCGATGACGGTTTTCACAACCATGCAAAGCGCTATGACGATCAGCGCCGTCTTCGGTTCGCCCAGATACGGCAGGTTCCATTTGAATATTTGGGCGAGCAGCGCCGCGAGCGCGAGCGCGCCGACGAGGTATCCCGCGATCGACAGCGGATGCGCGGGGGCAGCGCTTACGAATTTGCCCACGCTGAACGTGCACAGGCAAAAGCCGATCGCTCCGAGCGTGATGGCGGCCGTCCTCGGCCCGTTGATGAACAGAAACCTGCCGCCGCTCAGGCCCAGCGCCGCAAGCAGCGCGGACACGACGATAATGGCGGCAGAAATCCCCAATCCCTTCATAGATCATACTCCTTTCAAAGCGCGGGCACAAGCTATGAACACGGTTTGGAACAATGTTCGAAACAAAGTATAATATCAAAAAGCAGGCATGTCAACATATAAAAAGGAATAATCGGAGATCCGGCGCGCTTCATCGGCGCGGCGAAGAGTGCACGCCAAACAGTTGCGGCAAAGCCCCGGGCGTGATATATTTACGGCAACAAATTCCATAAAACAGCACCCTTTTCCCCCGAACGGCGGGCGTTTGAAGAGATCCGCCCGGCGGGGATGCAGGCATGGGGGCAGCCCCGCTTTGCCCGAAAAACGCCTTGCGTCCAATATGAGGGACAGGGCAGGATAGGCCGATTTGGGGGGGAATGCGCGCAAAAAGAGCGGATAAACCGCCCGATATACTGTTTTGCGCGGGGAATCCGAACGAAACATTGAATGATATTGTCCATTCGAAGAAGGGCGCTTTATGTCGCTTTGGCGGGCGGCATAAAGGTATGGCGCAATGTGTGACGCCAAATAGGCGCAGGCCGGATTCAGGAGGTAAAACGACGCGATGAGGAAATGGCTCACGATCCCCTTAATCCTGTTCCTGGTCATCACCATTGGCGTCATCGGCTGCCTTTTGATTCAGGCAAGCTTCGACAACGCGCGCCTGATGCTCAGCGAGCTTCACGCGCAGATACAGACGCAGGTGGGCAAGGAGCTTTCCGAGCAACTGAGCCTGGCGATGCAGCTCAACCAGATCAACCACGACTCCCTTGATATGGGGATACTCGACCTCGACTCCACCGCGATACGCGAGAGGTATTTCGTCGCGCATATCAAAAGCTATCCCAATGTGGCGATGACCTACATCGCCCTTCCGGACGGCTCTCTCTACGGCGCAAGACGCACCGCGGGCGGGGAAATCCAGGCTGTGCGCAGCAACGCCGCGACGGGCGGCGACTTATGGTATTACAGCATATCTGGCACGGGCGAGGGGGCGCAGTTCGTCGAAAAATATCCCGATTTTGATCCGCGCGAGCACCCGTGGTACAGCAAGGCCGTGGACATCGGCGCGCCCACCCTCACGGATGTGTACAGCCATTTCACCCTCCATGGACCCACGATCACCGCCAGTAGCCCGTTCTATGACGAGGAGGGGCGGCTCGTCGGCGTTTTCGGCGTGGATTATATCCTCTCGTGGCTGGGGGACACCCTGCACAGCCTTCCCATCGGCGCTTCGGGCCGGGTGTTTGTGACCGACAGCGAGGGCAAGCTCATCGCGGCTTCGTTTGACGCCGCGCTGTATCGGCTGGTAGACGGAGCGTCCCAGCTGATTTCCGTGCGGGAGAGCGAAAGCCCGCTGGTTCAGGCGGCGCTTGCCGTGCCCGAGGCGGGCGGGTTCGATGTGCTGCCGCATTTCACCGTGGACGGCGAAAAATATTATGTGGGCGTATCCCACTTTCAGGAATACGGCGTCAGTTGGAACATCTATGTGATTTCGGCGGAAAGCGACTTCCTCGGCGGCATGAGGGACGCCACCGTGCAGACCGGGTTCATACTCATCGGCGCGACCGCGGCTGCGGTTTTCATCGCCACATGGATGGCCGGACGCCTGACAAAGCCCATCATCAGCCTGAGCAAAGCGGCGGAGGCATTGACCCGCGGGGATTTCGTGCCGATCGACGACGACGGGCGCCAGGATGAGCTTGGCGTGCTCAAACGCGCCTTCAACGAGATGGGACGGCAGCTCACGGACATGGTTGCGACGCTTGAAAAGGAAGTCGCGCTGCGCACGCAGGAGCTTAAGGAGCGCAACGAAGAGTTGAAGCGGCTCTCCTATCAGGACGGGCTCACGGGCATCGCCAACAGGCGCCGCTTTGACGAGACCATGGAGCGGGCGTGGAACGCGGCGCTGCGCCATGAGAGGCCGATGGCCGTTCTCATGCTCGACATTGACTTTTTCGGAGAATATAACGACGCGTTTGGGCATCAGGCAGGGGACGAGTGCCTCAGGGGCATAGGCAATGTGCTCAGGGAAAAAGTGCGCAGGGCGAGCGATCTGGCGGCGCGTTACGGCGGCGAGGAATTTGCAATCATCCTGCAGGATCCCGAGCGGGATAAGCTTTACACCTACGCGGAAAGCATTAGGGAGAGCATTGAGGCGCTCAACATCGGCCGCGCGGGCCTGCCCCGCGGGATGGTGACGGTGAGCGTGGGCGCGGCCGTCATGAAGCCGGAAAGGGGCGCTACGTCCGCCACGCTCATCGAGCGCGCGGATAAGGCGCTCTATCAGGCCAAGCAGAACGGGCGCAACCGCGTTGTTGTGGATGACAGGGGCGATATGGAGCATACTCAGGGGCAGGAGGATACGCAATGACCATAGAAGTCAAACGGGAGAGCGGCGCGCAATATGCGCTGGTAAAAGGAGAAGGCGTGCTCGTTTACGACGTGCAGTCCGCGCTGGATATCATGATGACGGTGCATTACGAAAGCGGATTGAGCCGTATGGCAATCCGCAAGGAAGCCCTTGCGGAGGATTTCTTTATTCTTAGCACCCGCTTCGCCGGGGAGGTCTTGCAGAAGTTCGTCAACTACCGCATGAAGCTCGCGGTGATCGGCGATTTTTCAAAATACACGAGTAAGCCGCTGCGCGACTTTATATATGAGAGCAACAAGGGGAACGCCGTTTTCTTCGTATCCTCGGAAGATGAGGCGGCGAAAATGCTCTCCGGCGTTTAGGCGGCGGGGCCGCTTTGGCGCATGCGCCCTGTTTTGATGCGCCCGAACATACGATGTATGGATCGGGCAAATCCTGAGAGGCCATGTTTTTACTCGCGTACAGCACGATTTTTTATAAAATGACCGACATACACATGTTCGTGCAACCCTTCCGGAGAAAACAAGCACCGGTGTAACCGATAATGCGCGGGCATCAACGCCGAAAAGAAAAGCCGCGGGCGTAAAGATAGCGTAAAAATTGGAAAATTGTAGTAAATTGACGTCTTTTATGATAAAATTTTAACCAACAGAGAGACAAAACGCGATTTTGGGCAAAAGCGCGGGCAGCGCTCCGCGCAGCGTTGTCGCTCCTTCAATTACAGAAACAGAAAAAACTGCACATCTGAATGAAACCCCGTATGATGGAGCTCCCCCAAAATATTTGGAGGAACAGTGAGATGAAAAAGGGTACGAACCGGCCAAGACGGTATTATTTTCCCGACCAGCTCAGGAGCAAGCTCGAACAGATACCGCGCCATGCGGCGACGATCGTCGAAGCGCCCTCCGGTTTCGGAAAAACGACCGCGGTGCGGGAATACCTCAAGGCCCATCTACCCGACGGCGCGCGCGAACTTTGGTATACCTGCCTCGGCGAGACCCCCTGTCAGGCATGGAGCCACATCTGCGAGCTTTTCCTTGACGTAGACATCGAAGCTGCGATCCGCCTTAAAAAACTGAACATGCCCACGATAGACACCCTCGCCTACCTCATGGCGATCATCAGGAATGTGCGATGCGAAGCGGAAACGTATGTGGTGATCGACAACTTCCATTTCGTGCGCTGCGACGTGCCGCGCGAGCTGATGCGGGTGTTTTCCATGCACGGCAACCCCAGGCTGCACATCGTCTTCATCACCCAGCATCTTCCCATCATGCCGCATATCACCTTTTACGACACGGATGTGCTCAATATCGATTCCTCCGTCTTCTTCTTCGATTCCAAGAGCATCGCGTCCCTTTTTCGCATGGAGGGCATACGGCTTGGCGAAGAGGAATTGGAGCGAGTGTCCGCCACGACGGAGGGCTGGGTCGCCTCCATACGGCTGCAGATTATGAACTATCATGAGAACGGCTCGCTCGATTGGGCGGCCGATATCGACCGGCTCGTTGAAACGGCCATATGGAACGGGCTTTGTGAGGAGCAGCGCGACTTTCTCCTGCGCATGTGCGTGATGGAAAGCTTCACCATGAAGCGGGCGCGCATCATGACGGGCGGGGAGGGGCTGCCTGATTCCGCCGCGCAGCTTTTGAAGTCCAACGATTTCATCCGCTATTATCCGGACAAGCGCGAGTATGCTATACACGGCATACTCAGGGATTATCTTCTGAATCTGTTCAACTATTACCGCACGGAGGAGTTCAAAAGTCGGATATTGCGCCTTGCGGGGCAGGCTTACGCTGCGGAGTCGCAGTATTATACCGCCACAAAATACTTCCTTTGGCTCGGCGATTTCGACGCCGTGCTCTCCATGCCCATAGACGGCGAGTATCTTGCGAACCGGCGGGAAATGCAGCTCATGGACTATGTGGAAACGCTCGTGCGCGAATGTCCCGAGGAAACGCTGATAAAATACCCCCAAAAAATGTTTGTTCTGGCGTACAGCGCGCTCTTTGACAGGCATATCGAGGTTTTTAACAAGCTTTGCCGCCTCATCGCCTCCGTGATTGAAAACGATCGGTCTGCGCTCGACCCGAACGAAATGCGCAGGCTGCGGGGCGAGTATGCCCTGCTCACGTCCTTCACGGCATACAACGACATCAGGAAGATGAGCGCGGGCAGGCGCAGGGCCCTGGAAATTCTCGGCGGCCCCAGCGACATCATCGTCAGGAACATGCCATGGACGTTTGGCGGCACGTCGATACTCAATATGTTCTGGCGCGAATCGGGCACGCTTGACCAAACGCTCCGCGACATGGACGAGTGCCTGCCTTATTACCTCAGGCTCACCAAAGGGCACGGCGCGGGCGCCGACAGCGTGCTGCGGGCGGAGGCGCTGCTCATGCGCGGGGAGGACAAGGCCGCCGAAATCCATTGCCACAAGGCCCTCTATGAGGCGCGCAGCCACGGGCAGATATGCGTATGCATCTGCGCGGAGCAGACGCTCGCCCGCATCGCGATACTGCGCGGGGATGCGGAAGGGTACTTCGGGGCGCTCGCCAATATCCGGCAGTTCGCAAAGGAGAATTCCGATCTGTATGTGCTGCGCATGGTCGATTTGAGCACTGCGGTTATCGGCTTCTCTCTGGGCGTTGCGGACGGCTGCGCGAAATGGCTGTATGAGCCGGAGAGCATCCGGCGCACGCTCTACGCCCCGGCTATCCCTTATGCGCAGATCCTCTATTGCCAATACCTGCTCATCGAAAAACGCCACGGCGAGCTTTACGGCATTTCCGAATCCCTCATCAACGAGGCGCGCGCCATGAACTATATGCTGCCCCAGGTCTACCAGCGCATTTTCCTCGCTTTGGCCAGGCGCGCCGACGGGGATGCGGCGCAGGCGAAGGTCTTGCTGAAGGAGGCGCTCGCCTGCGCAATACCGGACGGCGTCTATCTTCCCTTTGCCCAGCAGGCCTCTATGGAGCAGTTCCTGAATGAAACGCAGGACGCGCTCTTCGGGCAGTTTCTTGCGCAGCGCCTTCCCGGCGCAGCCGAGTCGGAATATTCCCAGGCGGTTCTGGGCGCCGGCCTTTCCGGCAGCTTCGCTTCGCTCAAGGCGCTCTGCAGGCGCCAGCAGAAGGGCGTGGCCGCCATCAAAAAGGCCATTGCGCACGACCTTTCCCCCCTCACCCCGCGCGAGAGGGAAATCGCGCAGCTCGCAAGGGAAAGGCTGAGCGCAAAAGAGATTGCATCGAAGCTGTTTATTTCCGAATCAACTGTAAACAGCATATTGAAGAGCGTATACAGCAAGCTTGACATCCATTCCAAGTCGGAGCTCAATTCCAAAGAATTTTAGCTGGAAATCAACAAATACCAAGAAAATGGGGATGCGGATACGCATACGCTGCCGTATATTTTTTATACGGTTACATTTCTGGCGCAAACAAACCATTTCCCGTGTTTTTTACGAAGGAGGTTACATCATGGCGCAAAACGATCTGCTGGCCCTCACGGATCAGAGGGAAGATGAAGATACTCTGCAGGACAAGTATCTGATTTTTTCCATGGGCAACGAGCTCTATGGGATGGAGATCCGCTACATTACGGAGATCATCGGCATCCAGCCCATCACGCAGGTGCCCGAGATGCCCGCGCACATCAAGGGCATCACGAATCTGAGAGGTAAAATCATCCCGGTGATGGACGCACGGCTCCGCTTCAGGAAGGAGGCGAGAAAGTACGATGACAGGACGTGCATCATCGTGCTGGATACGGCCAACCTCTCGGTCGGTCTGATTGTGGACAGCGTCGCGGAGGTGCTCACCCTGCGCGAAGAGGACATCGCGCCGCCCCCCGAAATCAAGGCGGCCGGCCACAAGTACATCAAAGGCGTAGGCAAAGCGGGCGGGATTGTAAGACTGCTGCTCGACTGCCAGAGGCTGCTCACGGACGACGAGGCGGAAACCCTCGGCGCCATGGCCTGAGGGCGCGCGGCGGAGGTGAAGCGTGCGATGGCGGCTCATGCGCAAAACCCTATGGAGAAGAAATGCGCGCGTCCGATCCCGCAGGGCGGTCCGGATAAATCCAAGGAAGTTTTTTCAGGAGCGTGAAACCCCTTTGCGGGCACCAACTGGAAATCGTCATGGAAACCGGCATGGTCATATTCTTCGACTTCCGCTCACGGCTTGAAACGGCGCGCTATGGCAGGCTTCGGGATGAAGAGCTGTTTTTCAGCGTAACTACGGACGGGAGAGCCTTATTTTCGATAAGCCGGGCAAGGTGCCCGTGAGCATCCCGGTTCAGGAGTTCCTTGACCTGGTACTCGTGGACAGGACAAAAGCAACGGCGGCGAGGGCCGGTAAGAATGGGAAGATGTTTTTCTAAAAAGCGATTCAAATGCAAACACCACCACATCTACTCGGAAAATTGAAGGAGGCACTTGGCAACATGAAGAATCTGTCTATCAGTAAGAAACTTATCGTCGGCTTCGGCATCGTGCTGCTGCTGATGGTCACGTCCATCGCGATGGCGGTTTTCAGCGTGAGCAGCATCGGTCGGCAGACCACCGCTTTTGGCGAAATGACGGTTCCCAACGTGGACGCCACATGGGAAATGAGAAGGAACCTCGTTTCCATCGAGCGCTATATGCTCTATGCGCTGGACGCCGCGGATACCGCGGAACTGCAGGCGGTTCTGGACAAGGCTACGCAGGATCTGGACATGCTTACGGCAAGGCTTGATGAATATGAGGCCAACCAGCCGGACGACAGGGTGGCCGATAAGATAGAGGCGTACAGGCAGAAGCTGGCCGAGACGGGCGCGCTGCGCGTGCAGGTTGCAGATCTTCTCCTGCTCGGCACGCCGGTGGCCCACCAGCAGGCGAAAACCATGTTTGAAGAGGAGTATCTGCCGCGTTTCAACGAAGCCGCCGCACTCATTATTGAAATGTCCGACATAGAGGAAGTGCGCGCCGCCGAGCAGGCCGCTGCCGCGGAGAGTACGGAGAAGTTGGCGTGGGTCATGATGATTGCCATCGCCGCCGTATCCCTCGCTGCCACCGTCGTCGTGGTCATCGCCATCCGCAATTCCATACTCAAGCCGGTCAACGAGGTCGTGCGCGTGTTCAGCGAAATCGCCAAGGGCAATATGAAGGCAGAAATCAACTGCGATAGCCGCGACGAGATGGGCCAGATGGCAAACCTCATTAAAGAAAGCAATAAGATGCAGGGCGCGATACTCGGCGACGTCATCGACAAGTTCGGCCGCATGGCAAAGGGCGACCTGCGCATCCGCGTGGACATCGACTATCCCGGCGATTTCGCCGCGCTTAGGGATTCCGTGGAGAATATGGCCGCCAGCCTGAACCACACCATGCAGACCATCAACACCGCCGCCGAGCAGGTCAGCACAGGCTCCGCGCAGGTGGCCTCCGGCGCGCAGGCGCTCGCCTCCGGCTCCAC
>JAEWMV010000138.1 GCA_023393045.1 Bacillota bacterium
ATAAATTTTTGAAGATAATCCCATGTGCGGACCGATCTGTCCTTTGCATTATACTCTTGCCCAAAGTAAACGTAAAGCAAAATTTTGTGATTGTTCATACAAATTCATACCATCAACCGTAATATTAGATATTTTTTGCTTATATTACTCCGCGTCCACCTGTTTGCTTACGGCTTGCCGCGGCGCGGACGAAGCGGTTCCAATTTTTGACCCGCCGCGTGCGAATTGACAATTCCATACCGGCGGTATACTGTAGAGGCGCAGCCGCGCGCAGAAGTGCCGATTCCCGGCACGCCCGTCGAACAATTCCGCGGCATGCCATGTGCGCAACAACAGGGAGCCTTCGCGTGGATTTAACGCCATCCCTCAACCCGTCGGTTGAGCAAAGCCAAAAACAGATCGTCACGGCACAGATGCTCCAGTCGCTTCAGGTGCTCCGCATGCCTATGCCGGAATTGGCGCAATACCTCGGCGAGCGCATCTGCGAAAATCCCATGCTGGATATCGAGGCGCTTTCCCAAAGCGAACTTCTGCCCGAACCTTCCCCGCCTCCGGCCCAGGACCCGCGGGACGAGGATGTGGACGAAACCGTCCGGTCGGACTACCGGGACATTTGGCACGGCAACGGACTGGATGCAGCGCGCCTGGGCTGCGGGGAAAGCACCTTCGCCGACATGCTGCTTGAGCAGGTGAATACCGGCAGGCTGGACGGCGCGTCGAGCGCGCTTTGCCGCTATATCGTCGGCTGCCTCAACCAAAGAGGATACCTGGATATTCCCCTCGAGGAGATAGCGCGGGAGACCGGCTGCGCCCTTCCCGACGCGGAGCGGGCTTTGCGCCATATACAGGAAGAGTTGCATCCCGCCGGAGTGGGGGCACGCAGCCTCGGCGAATGCCTGCTGCTGCAGCTTGGCAGAAGCCGCACGCTCAACGCGCATACGATTCGCCTGGTGAGCGAGGGCTTGCCCCTGCTGGCCGCAAACGACCTTGGCGCCATCCAGAAACTGCTGCGCTGCACAAGAAACACGGCCGAACACTGCGCGCAGGTGGTCAGGGGGCTCAACCCCATCCCCTCACAGGGATATTTTACCGGGGAGAGGAATGGTTTTGTCGTGCCGGACGCCATTGTACAAAATGACGGCGGCGCGCTCAGCCTCAGGCTCAACGACCGGTATCTTCCCAGGGTAAGGCTCAGCCGCGCATACTGCGATTGGACAGCCGCGGATGAGGAGGAAAAGCGCTACCTCGCGCAAAAGCTCAAGGAGGCCGGTGCATTGCAGCGCGCCGTAGAGGAACGGGGCAAAACGCTTCGTGCCGTCATGCGCTGCATCGTCGGGCGGCAGTCCGCATTTTTCAGGACAGGAGCGCCGCTTGCGCCGATGAACCTTGCCGAGATAGCCGGGAGCCTCGGCCTGAACATCTCGACCGTGAGCCGCGCCATACAGGGCAAGTATATCGAAGGGCCGTTCGGTACGATCGAAATCAAAAAGCTTTTTTCCGGCGCGGTGAAAGGTGCTGCGGGCGGCGCAGTTTCCTCCGACGCGGCGAAGCGGAAGCTGCGCCGACTCATACGCGACGAAGATCCCAAAATGCCGCTGAGCGACGAGAGCCTGCGCCTGGCGCTGTGCGCCGCGGGAATCGACCTCGCAAGGCGGACAATTGCCAAATACCGGGAGGAGCTCGGCCTGCCGCCGGCCCGTCAGAGGCGGCGCTGAGCCCTCGAAACGGCTTTCTATCAAGCCTTTGGCGGCATCATCGTCGCCACGCCCTCCAGGACGATTTCGCCATCTTGGTTGGTGCACACGGTTTGCAGCTTGACGATGTTTTTCTCCTCGCGAAGCTCGCTCACCGTGACCGTTGCGCGGATGGTGTCGCCGATAAAGACGGGCTTTGTGAATTTCAGCTCCTGCCCAAGATAGATGGTGCCCGGTCCCGGCAATCGGGTGCCCAGCACCGCGCTGATGAGCCCTGCGCAGAGCATGCCGTGGGCGATGCGCCGCCCGAACCGGCTTTTTTCCGCCTCGACCTTGTTCACATGGGCGGGGTTGAAATCACCCGTGATGCCTGCGAATAGATAAACGTCGCTTTCCGATATGGTCTTTTCCACATAGGCGCTCTCGCCCACCTTCATCTCTCCGATGGTTTTGCCGCGCATGAACAAGCCCTCCTTTCGGATTTTTCCTTAGAATACCTTGCGGGTAAGCCCCAGTATCTCGCGGGCTTCGTCCGGCGCGGCGACCGAAAGGCCGGCTTCCTCAAGCAGGCGCTTCGCCCGCGCCACAAACTGGGCGTTGGATTCGGCCAGCACACCTTTGTGGTAATACACATTGTCCTCCATCCCCACGCGCAAATGGCCGCCCATGGCGATGGTGGCAAGCATGATGGGCATGTGGCCGCGGCCGATGCCGCAGGCGGCCCATGTGGAACCCTCGGGGATCAGGCTGCGCAAGAACACGAGGTTTTCTATGGAATTGTCCAGCCCGCCCGCTGCGCCCAGCACGATTTGAAAATGACAGGGCGCCTTCAGAACGCCCGTTTTCATATAATGGATGGCGTTATAGATCATGCCGCCGTCGAATATTTCAAGCTCCGGCTTTACGTTGACTTCCTGCAGTGCGTAGCCCAGCTTTTCAAGAAAGCGGGGATGGTTTTCGAATATGGTGCG
This sequence comes from Bacillota bacterium, assembly GCA_023393045.1. Taxonomy (GTDB): domain Bacteria; phylum Bacillota; class Clostridia; order Christensenellales; family CAG-138; genus Phil1. The sequence continues at coordinate 2,666 of JAEWMV010000138.1, forward strand.
GTGCTGCCAGTTGAGCGTACCCACGTCAAAGGAGGCAATCTCGGGCAAAAGCTGCCGGATAGGGTAGATGCGCTCCTCGTCCCCGCCGTCCGTCGTGCCGGAGCTCGTGATATTGATGCACACGTCGCAGTCCCTGTGGGCGCGTATGCGCTCGATGGTTTCCTCATACTTATCAAATGCGATGCTGGCCCTGCCTTCGTCGTCGCGCACATGGATATGGACGATTGCGGCGCCCGCCTTCCAGCTTTCGTAGGCGGAATCGGCGATCTCCTGCGGCGTGAGGGGTAGGTTGGGATTGTTTTCCCGCGAGGGCCAGGAACCCACGATTGCTGCTGAGATGATGCGTTTATTCTTCAAGTCCGACATGTTAAGGCCTCCATCCGTATCATTTAGGCGCGGCAATACCCGCTACTATATAATTAGCAAATAGCGTGCCAACAATAGGATGCATGGAAATTTAACGTCAGAAAACGCAGACATGACCTTTATAGATAAACACAAAACGCGCTTTATACTTCATTGCGCATGCGATTTCGCCGGATGGCGTCCTCCGCTCCAAAGCGCATAAGCGCGCGCACAGATGCCTTCAAGTCGCATTTGCCTTAAAAAGTCGCTATCGGTTTACACCAAACCGATAGCGACTCGATAAACAGATTTCGCTTGGTTGTTCGCCGGCGTGCGGGTGCTTCAAGCGCCTAGAGCCCGAATTTCTTTTTGCGGCGCATCACCGAGGTCTGGCTCGTGCCCAGCGCGCGCGCCGCGGCATAGGAGCTTTTGTGTTTGTTGAGCGCATATTCCACATAGCGCCGCTCGCACCCGGCAAGATATTCCTCCAGCGTAACCCCTTTCTCCATCAGGGCTTCATATTCGGGTGCGGCACCCCGTTGGGGAAAAAGTGTTTCACTCCCGCCTGCGGACGCGGGCGATTTTGCCGCGATGGCGGCGACGTTGCGGATTTCTATGGTATCGTCGAAGCTCATCACCACCGAGCGTTCCACGAAGTTTTTCAACTCGCGCACGTTGCCCGGCCAGGAGTAATCTGTTATATTCCCGAGCGTTTGGACGGAAAAGGATTTTGTCTTGTTGTTTTTCCTGCAGTAATATTTCAAAAAGTGTATGGTAAGCGGCAGCACGTCCTCCATGCGCTCGCGAAGCGGCGGAATGCGGATGGGGATGACGTTAAGCCGGTAATAAAGATCCAGCCTGAATTTGCGCTGCGCCACGAGCTCCTCTAGGTTTTCATTGGTGGCCGTGAGCAGCCGGAAATTCACCTGCCGGTTTTTCGTGGAACCCACGCGCTGAATACTTTTGGTTTCAATTGCGCGCAGCAGCTTGCCCTGCAGGCTCAGCGGCAGGGAGTTGATTTCATCAAGAAACAGCGTGCCGCCCTCGGCGCATTCGAACAGGCCGGCCTTGCCGGAGGCGGAAGCGCCGGTAAACGCGCCCTTTTCATATCCGAACAGTTCGGCCTCCAGGAGCGCTTCGGGAAGAGACGCGCAGTTGACGACGACAAACGGGTGTTCGCCGCGCTCGCTTTGGGCGTGGATATACTGCGCCACCACCTCTTTGCCCGTGCCCGACTCGCCGGTGATCAGCACATTGGAATCAGCCTTCGCCACGTTGGCGGCAAGCTTCATCACCGCCTTCATCGCGGGGCTTTCGGCAATGACGGCTCCCCCTGCGTTCCTGCCGCCGTACACGGTTTGGGTGGAAAAACGCGATACGGCGCTGTTGAGGCTCGCCTCGTTGTAATCCTCGGTTATCTGATCCAGCCTTTTTAAGACGGCCACGACGTTTTTCACATTCCCCTGCTCGTCGAAAATAGGAGTGGAAACGATGAGGTTGCGGAAGTTTCCGCGCCCGTAGTAGAGCGTGTCGTAGACATCCTGGAACATCACCACGCGCCGTTTTTCCGCGTAGACGATGTCCGACACGGAGAAGTTGATCTGCCCCGTCTGCAGGAACTTGTGAACATTATAGGTGAGCAGCTCCGCTTTGGATATGTTGAGCATTTTTACATAAGCGCTGTTGACGAAAACGTAGTTGCCACTGTCGTCCAGCACATACACCGCATCCTGAATATTATCGAGGATGCTTTCATAAAGCGCGACCTTATCCAATGGGCGACCTCCTTTCCTATGCCGGTTTTATTATATCAGAAAGCGACTGCCCCTGTCATCCGGCTTAAGCTGGCACGGAAATTGCTATACTTTCAATAACAGCAAAGAATGCGGAGGTTCATCGATGAGGATTGCGATTATGGGAAGCGGCGCCATGGGCACCGTGCTGGGCGCTTATTTGACGAAAAACGGCTGCGAGGCGGACCTGATAGACAGCTACGAAGCGCATGTGGACGCGCTCAATCAAAACGGCGCCCACATCATCGGCACGGTGGACCTGACCATACCGGTGCGCGCGCTTTTGCCGGGGGAGATGACGGGTATATACGACATCGTGTTTTTATTCACCAAACAGAACGCCAACGCGCAGGTTTTGCCCGCGCTGCTCCCTCACCTTGACGAAAAGAGTACCGTATGCACGCTGCAAAACGGCGTTCCCGAGCCGGACGTAGCCTCCTATGTCGGCGCGCACCGCACGGTCGGCGGAACCGTTTTGTGGGGCGCCACTTTTCAGGAGCCGGGCGTATCGGAGCTGACGCAGGACATCACAAAGAGCGACCACCTGTTTGAAATCGGCGAGATGGACGGCAGCGCCGGAGAACGCATCCGCGCCGTGGCGGATGCTCTGGGGCGGATGGGCCCCGCGGCCGTCACGGATACCCTGATGGCCTCCCGCTGGGGCAAGCTCGTCAACAACGCCTGCATGAGCGGAATGTCCGCCGTGTGCGGCTATACCTTCGGCCAGGTGCTCGACGATCCGGCGGCGCGGGCGTGCCTGAGCTACCTCGGACGCGAAGTGAAGCGCTGCTGCGAGGCGGAAGGGTATTTCCTGCCCATGCTGCTGGGCGGCCATGCGCCGGACAGCTTGGGTTTTGACACGCAGGCGGAATTCGACGGGAACCAGCGCATGTTTCTTGATATGTACGAAGGATTACGGCCAGCAAAGGCCAGCATGCTGCAGGACTTGGAAAAAGGAAAGCTGACCGAGGTGAACATGATCAACGGCTATGTCTGCAAGGCAGGGAGAAAGCATGGCATACCTACCCCGTTCAACGACGCGGTGGTGCGCATCGTCTGTGCCGTGGAGCGCGGCGAGCTCCGGCCCGATCCTGACAACGTCAGCCTTACCTGCCCACAGGGATTTGAATTCGCGCTTTACCGGGGTTAATATCCTGCCTGAATAATTTTGTGGAACGATAGCTTACTCCTCAATGGCCCGCAAGGCATCAGGCATATGCGCTCCGCCCTTGACTCGCCCGCGGTTTCGGGATATGATTCCAAGTGCGGCGTTGCGCCCTTTGCGGTAAAATCCCAGACGCCGCAGGGAAATATGGATGCTCAACGAATTTTCAAGAACCGAATTGCTGCTCGGCAGGGAAGCGATGCAAAAGCTCGCCGCCGCGCGCGTGGCGGTGTTCGGCATAGGAGGCGTGGGCTCGTTTGCGGCGGAAGCGCTCGCGCGCACGGGCGTGGGCGCGCTCGACGTGTTTGACGACGACAGGATATGCCTCACCAACATCAATCGCCAGCTTCTGGCGACGCATAAAACCATAGGCCGCAAAAAGGTTGAGGCGATGCGCGAGCGCATACTGGACATCAACCCGCGCTGCTCGGTCACCGCGCATGAGTGCTTTTACGGCGCGGAAAACGCGGACGATTTCGACCTTTCCCTTTACGACTATATCATCGACGCGATCGACACCGTGTCCTCCAAGCTCATGCTCATCGAGCGCGCCTGTAAACTGAACGTGCCCGTCGTCAGCTGCATGGGCGCGGGCAACAAGCTCGACCCGACGCGCCTCGAGGTGGCGGACATCTATAAAACTTCCGTCTGCCCGCTCGCACGCGTGATGCGGCATGAGCTCAAAAAGCGCGGCATCCCCGCGCTCACGGTGGTTTACTCCCGTGAGGAGGCCATAAAGCCGATGGAAGTCGAGGGGCTCAGCTGCAAGGTCAACTGCGTTTGCCCGCCCGGCACCAAGCGCAAATGCTCTGCGCGGCGGCAGGTGCCCGGCAGCGTGTCCTATGTGCCGCCCGTCGCGGGCTTCATCCTCGCCTCCGAGGTCGTGAAGGATTTGATCGCGCGATAACATAGCCGCCATGACAAAAAGTCCCGCCCGAAGCACGGACGGGGCCTTTTTGACGTTGTTTACTCCGCCTTCTTTTTCGGCAGCGTCACCGTGAACGCGCTGCCCGCGCCGGGCGCGCTTTCAACGCGGATATCCCCGCCGTGCGCGCGCGCGATGGCGAGCGCGATGGTGAGCCCCACGCCCGCGCCGCCGCTCTGGCGGCTTCTGGAGGCATCCGCCCTGTAAAACCGCTCGAAAATATACGGCAGATCCGCCGCTGGGATGCCGCAGCCCGTATCCCGCACCGTGAGCATGGCGTCGTGTTCCGTTTCGCCGACCTCGAGCGCGATACGCCCGCCCTCGGGCGTAAACTTGAGCGCGTTGGCAAGGAGGTTGACGAGTATCTGGCTCACCTTGTCCCCGTCCGCGTCAATGGTCACGTTTGCG
>JAEWMV010000144.1 GCA_023393045.1 Bacillota bacterium
CTCTTATCACTGTCATTATAAAGCATTCGACGTCCTTGGCAAGCCCGTTCGGCCCGGAAAGGTCGTAATCCTTCACATCGCCCTCGATGCGCGCGCGCACGAGCGATGGATTTTTGGCGTCCATCAGGCAGAAACCGGGGTTTTTGCTTTCCGCCAATTCCCCTGCCGAGGCGAAATAAGTCAGCTTTTCCTCATACGGCCTGCTCTCGTAGGGGCAGAAGGCCGCGCAGTTGCCGCATTCGTTGCACAGGCTTTCCATGTGCAGAATCTGGCGCATGGCGTGCCCGGGCACCGTTATGGCGATGTTTGCCCTGTTGGGGCAAACGGAAACGCAGTTTTCGCACACCGTGGAGCAGCCCAGGCAGCGCGCCTCTTCCTTTTCTTTATCGCAGGCCGCGCAAAGGCTGTTCTTCTTCAAAAGCGTTTCGGTATAATCCCGCCGTGCTTCTCCGGGCATGTCAAATGCGCGCGCGCTGCCCGTGATCGTATCTGCAAACCTGCGCGCGTCCGCGATGGCCTCCACCACCGTGGCGGGGCCTCTCAAGGCGTCGCCCGTAACAAAAACGCCGTTGCCATAATCGAACTTCGCCCGGCTCTTTGCGTCAAGTTTTGCGCCGTAGCGCGCGAAGGCCGCTTCGTCCGGTTTCTCGCCCACGGCGGCGATCACCGTGTCTGCCGGGATGTCAACGAGTTCGTCGGTCTCCACGGGCGCGCGCCTGCCGCTCGCGTCCGGTTCGCCGAGTTTCATCCTGCGGCAGACGAGCCTGCCGCTTTCCTGCTTGACGGGGGAGAGCAGCTCCGCGAATTTCACGCCGTCCTCTATGGCAAGCTGCAGTTCCTCCTCCTCGGCGGGCATGTATTTCTTCGTGCGGCGATAGACGATGGTTACTTCTTCTACACCCATGCGCTTTGCGAGCCTTGCCGCGTCCATGGCCGTGTTGCCGCCGCCCACCACCGCCAGCGCGCGGCCGAGTTTTAGCGAAGAAGGGTCGGCCTTCGCGGTCCGAAGGAAGTCGATGGCGTTCATCACGCTGCCCGCGATGTCGAGCCTGCCCTTCTTTTCCGCGCCGAAGGCGAGGAGGATGTAGGCAAAGCCCTGTTCTTTTAATTCCGCAAGGCCCGGCGCTTCCTTGCCCGTCACGAAGACGGCGCCCATGCGCTCGCAGAGCGCCGCGTCGCAGTCTATCGCTTCGTCCGGTATGCGGAAGGTCGGAATCACGTTTCGCACAAGGCCGCCGACCTCGCGTTCGCGCTCGAACACCGTCACGGGATAACCCTCCCGCGCGAGAAAATACGCTGCCGCAAGCCCCGCGGGGCCGCCGCCGACGATGGCGGTGCGCGGCGCGTTTTTCATTTCCTTGGGCGACAGGTTCTCCATGAGCGCGGCGTAGCCCTTCTTCGCGGCCTCAAGCTTCACATCGCGTATGCGCACGCTCTCTTCATAGAAGTTGCGCGTGCATTTATCCATGCAGCGGTGCGCGCATATCGTGCCCGTGATGAAGGGCAGCGCGTTCTTCTCGACGATCACGCGCAGCGCGTCCTCATAGAGGCCTTTGCCGCAAAGCTCAATGTATTCGGGGATATCCTGTTCGATGGGGCAGCCGTGCATGCAAGGCGCGGCGAAGCAGTCGATGAGCGGCACCTTCTCGTCAAACTTGCGCGAGGGAAGGGGCTTGATGGGCTTAATATGGTGTTTGTCGTCCACGACCTTTGCCGAGAGCGCTGCGACAGCCTTCGCGTCCACGCCCGAAAAAGGCTTGTAATCAAGCCCTTCCGAGAGCTCGGCGAGCTGATGGAACCTGCCGTATCCGCCGGGCTTCAATATGGTGGTGGCGACGGTGACGGGCCATATGCTCGCATTATACAATTCTTTGAGGTTGAACGCGTCCGCCCCGCCAGAGAAGGAAAGGCGCAGTTTGCCGTCAAAATCCCTGGCGAAGCGCGCAGCCATCTCTATGGTAAGGGGGTAGAGCGCGCGGCCGGACATGTACATTTCATTGCTCGGCAGTTCATTTGCCGCCACGTCCACGGGGAAGGTATTGGAAAGCTTGAGACCGAATTCGAGGCCGAGGCTCTCCGCCAGCGCCTTGAGCCGCCGGAACATCGGCACCGCGTCCTCATACTGCAAATCCTCGCGGAAATGATGGTCGTCAAAGGCGATGTAGTCATAGCCCATCGCGTCGAGGCGTTTTCTCGCGAACTCGTAGCCCAATATCGTTGGATTGCACTTGACGAAGGCGTTGAGGTGTTTTTCCTTGATGAGATAGCTCGCGATGGCCTCGATTTCCTGCGGCGGACAGCCGTGCAGCGTGGAAACGGTCACGCCCGAGCAGACGCGGGGCGATATACTCTCGATATAGACCGCGTCCTCGGGGAAAAGCGCCTTTGCGGTGCCGATGCACTCCTTCCATTCGGGCGTGGCGGAAGCGTCCTTCAGGCCCTCTATGAAGCGGTCGAGCTTTTCGGTCTTGACGCCTGCGAGGTCGTAGCCCACGCTCATGTTGAACATGAAGCCGTCGGGGTCACCCAGCTTCCATTTGCGGCTGATGAGCTTGAGGGCGACCCAAGCCTTGACGTATTCGTCAAACGCCTGCGGCACGGTGAGCTCGGTGGACCATTCGCAGTTGTAGCCCTCGTCCGAGGCGAGTATGCACGGGCGGGCGATGCACGCGGCAAGCTCCGCGCCGTCCATCTTCTGCACGGTCTTTAATTCAAAGAAGCGCGCGCCCGCAGCGTACGCGGCGATGATGTTCTGCGCAAGCTGCGTGTTGGGGCCCGCGGCGGGACCAAAGGGCGTTTCAAGCCGCCCGTCGAAGAGTGGGAGCGTCTTTGCGTCCTTTTTCCTGTACAGCTCGTTCACGCCGAAGGCGGAGCCTTGCTTCTCATGCTCCGCAAGGAGCCACTCCATCAGCTTTTGAAAGGGTATC
>JAEWMV010000238.1 GCA_023393045.1 Bacillota bacterium
ACCCCGAGTTTGGCACGATGGAGGATTTTGACAGGCTCGTCGCCGAGGCGAAGGTGCGCAATATAAAAATCCTCCTCGACCTCGTGCCCAACCACACCTCGGACGAACATCCGTGGTTCAAAGCCGCTATCGAGGATCCGGCCTCAAAATACCGGGATTATTATATTTTCCGCAAGGGCAAAAACAACGGCCCGCCCAACAACTGGATGAGCTTTTTCGGCGGCAGCGCGTGGCAGAAGGATGAGAAGAGCGGCGAATACTATTTGACCTCCTTCACGCCCCAGCAGACCGACCTCAATTGGGAAAACCGCGAGCTTCGGCACGAAATGTACTCCATGATGCGCTTTTGGATGGACAAGGGCGTGGCGGGCTTCCGTATCGACGTGGTGAGCGCCATCAAAAAGCCGGAAGGGCTACCCGACAAGGATCCGCACAAGCGCGGCCTCCAGTTCCCCGGACGGCTCACGACGTCGCTGCCCGGCGTGCACGACTTCCTTCGCGAGATGAACGAGGAAGTCTTCTCCCGTTATCCGGACTGCTTCACCGTGGGCGAGGGCGCGCTCGTCACCATCGACGACGTGCCCCTCTACACCGACCCCGCGCGCCATGAGCTGACGATGATGTTTCATTTTGACATCGCCTCGCTCGGCCAGGGGCCGCTTGGCAAATTCGATTTCAGAAAGCTCTATCATTTCACCATACGCGACTTCAAGCGCGTGACGGACGCGTGGCAGACGACCATGCAGCAGAAAAACGGCTGGTTGGGCAACTATCTTTCCAACCACGACCAGCCGCGCCACATCAGCCGCTTCGGCAGCGAGGACGCGCGCTTTCGCCGCGCGAGCGCGAAGGCGCTTTGCCTCTACAACATGACGCTGCGCGGCACGCCCTTCCTCTATCAGGGCGAGGAGTGCGGCATGACCAATTTGCCGCTTGCGCGCGACGAGTGGAAGGATTTTGACGCGATCAACGGCTACAAGCTTCTTCAATCGATGATGCATCTGCCCAAGGGCGTCGCGGAAAAGATCGTGCGCCGCTACTCGCGCGATAACGCGCGCACGCCCGTGCAATGGGACGGCGGGCGCAACGCGGGCTTCACCACGGGCACGCCATGGCTGCGCGTGAATCCCAACCACACGGACATCAACATCGAGGACGACATGACCCACATGGATTCCATCGTGGGCTTCTACAAGCGCGCCATCGCCCTGAGGAAGGCGCATCCCGTGCTCGTCTACGGGCAATACGCGGCGGTCGATTTCGACAACCCGCGCGTCATCTCCTACACACGCGCGACGGAAGGGGGCGAAACGCTGCTTGTGGTCATCAACCTCACCCGCCGCGCGGCAAAAGCAAAGCTCCCCGAAACGAGGGGAGCCGAGTGCCTTTTGTATACCCATTCTTCGCGCCCATACGCGGCGCAGCTGAGTTTACTGCCTTACGAGGGTCTGGTATACCGTCTTGTTTGACGCGTCGCTCCCCTCGCCGTGGGTGGCCTTATAGTAGAACTGCATGATGTCGCGCCTTGTGACGATGCCGATGAAGGAGCCGATGTCGTCCACCACGGGCACGAAGTTCTGGTTCATCGCCATAAGCAGCAAATCCTCGATGGACGCGTTGACGTTGACCGCGGGGTTATGGTCCGGGCGCATGATATCCCGCACGTTGAGGCGCTCCTGCGCGTGATTGTCCCACGCGGACGCGTCGGAGAGCTTCCAGAGGAAATCGCCCTCGGTGACGGTGCCGACGTATTTGCCTTCCCTGTCTATAACGGGGATCGCCTGATAACCGTAAAACCTCATCTTCTCGAGCGCCTGGCGCAGCGTGTTGTCCGAAAATACATATGCGACTGAAACTTTGGGCTTGAGGAAGAAAAGAACGTTCATGCATCCACATCCTTCGCTATGTTGCTTTTATGATATCATATAAAGCGAACAAAATGTTGACCGCAATGTAAAATCACATACAAAAATATTGGATTAAAACGTCTCGAACGCGCCGGATGAAAGCCTCCGGCGCATTTGGCGTTTGCCGCAAAAAGCGCGCCGCGCAATCTTTATACAATCATAATGCGCCGGGTCAAAATCGGTGTGCCGGATTAACGCGCCGCGGCGCATAATGGTTCCATGAAAGCGGGCGATGGCATGACGGCATTACTCATCATCTCCACGCTCGGCGTAATGGCGCTGGGCTATCTGGTTATGTTAAGGCTGGACAGATTCCTTTCCGGAGCGCGCGAAACGGGCTTGCCCGTGAAAAAGGTATGCGTTACGGCGATCGTTTTCGGAGGGAACCGCGAACTTTTCTCCCTGCTCAACGCGCAGGGCATCCCGTACCGCGCCACGAACAGGCCGGAATTGCCCAAAGACGCCGCCGGCTCCACGCTCCTCGCGCTTTCAAAGGATGATTTGGATAACCTCGCCCTCTGCAGCCGCGCAAGGCGCGCCGTGCCGGATATATCCATCATCGCCTTATGCAACGACGCGCTCTACATGGATATGTACGCCGCCGCCGCGGGCGATGGCGTGCTTACGGGGAACCCCTCGGCGGAGGATATCCTGTTTATAATGAAGGGAATGACGGCTCTATGCCACCAAAAACGCAGTTAAGCGGAGTCCAGATACTTGCCCTCGGTTTCGCGGCCATCATACTGATGGGCGCGGCGCTCCTGACCTTGCCCATCGCCTCGAAGGACGGGATAAGCATCCCCTTTATCAACGCGCTGTTCACGGCGTGTTCCGCAGCATGCGTGACGGGGCTTGTGGTCTATGATACCTTCACGCAGTTCACGCGCTTCGGTCAGGCCGTCATACTGCTGCTCATTCAAATAGGCGGCCTCGGCTTCATAACGATGGTGGCCATGTTCGCGCTCTTTCTCGGGCGGCGCATCGGCCTTCGCGAGAGGGTGCTGCTCGCGGAATCCTTCAGCTGCATGCAGATAGGCGGCATGGTCAGGCTCGTGCGCCGCATACTCATCGGCGCGTTCTTCTTTGAAGCGGTGGGCGCTATACTGCTTTCCATCCGCTTCATACCGGAATTCGGCCTCGCGCGCGGGCTGTGGTTCAGCGTGTTCCATGCCGTTTCCGCCTTTTGCAACGCGGGGTTCGACCTGATGGGCGCAAAAGCGCCCTACTCCTCGCTCGTAAGCTATGCGGGCGACCCGCTGGTGAGCCTGACCGTCGCAGGGCTCATCATCATCGGCGGACTGGGTTTTGTCGTCTGGGGGGACGTACTGGACAACGGCCTGCACGTCAGAAGATACAGGCTGCATACAAAGGTCGTGCTGGCGGCGAGCGCCATACTGCTCGCGCTCGGCACGGCGCTGTTCCTTCTGCTCGAACATGACAACACGCTTTCGGGCATGGATACGGGAGATAAGCTTATCGCCTCCTTCTTCCAGTCCGTCACGCCGCGCACGGCGGGCTTCAATTCCATAGACATGGCGGCGCTCACGCAAGGCGGCCTCGCGCTGATGATTGCCCTGATGATCGTCGGCGCAAGCCCGGGCTCGACCGGCGGCGGCATGAAAACCAGCACCTTCTCGGTGATGCTGCTGGCGCTCTGCGCCTCCATCCGCAACCGGGAGGACACGGACGTTTTCCGTTACAGGCTCGACGACGCGCTCATCCGCACGGCATACCGCAGCGCGGCGCTTTACATGATGATGTACCTTCTGGGCGCGTTCATCCTGTGCGCGAACGGCGGCTTTAGCCTGACGGACTCGCTTTTTGAAGCCGCCTCCGCCATCGGCACGGTGGGCCTGAGCACAGGCATCACGCGCGAGCTCAACGGCGTGGGCAAAATTGTTCTGGCGCTCCTGATGTACGCGGGGCGCCTGGGCAGCCTTACGGTGTTCCTCGCCGTCGCCAGAAAGAACGTTTCGAATAAGCTCAGGAATGCCCCGGGCAATATCATAATCGGATAAGGAGGAACTATTTATGCGCACAATGCTTGTTATAGGTTTGGGGAGGTTCGGCAGCAATCTCGCGGTCAAGCTCACGGAACTGGGCAACGAGGTGATGGTCGTGGACCGGGACGAGGGCGCCGTCAATAAAGTCGAACCCTTCGTTACGCGCGCGCAGATCGGCGATTGCATGGACGACGAGGTGCTCCATTCCCTCGGGGTGGGCAATTTCGACGTGTGCTTCGTGTGCATCAGCGACAATTTTCAAAGCTCGCTTGAAATCACCTCCCTTTTGAAGGAGTTCGGCGCGCCCTACGTCGTTGCGAAGGCGGACAGGGATATCCACGCGAAGTTTCTTAAGAAAATCGGCGCGGACGAAGTCATCTATCCCGAGCGCGACATGGCGCAGCGCGCTGCGATGCGTTATTCCTCACGCAACGCTTTCGATTATTTCGAGTTCTCCCCGGAATACGCGCTCATGGAGATGCTGCCGCCCGAGGGCTGGGTGAATAAGAGCATACGGGAGCTTGAGATACGCACGAAGCTGCGCCTCAACATCATCGGCGTGCGGACGCAGGGCAAGGTGACGCCGCTCACCAGCGCGGAGCACGTTTTCAGGGCCGGCGAACACATGCTCATCGCAGGCTCGAAAGCGGACATCATACGGCTGATGGACAAAAAATGAAACGGCCTGTATAATGGGGCGCATGGAGGTATTCAACGTGCAGCCAAAGCTTCCCGACGCCGTCTCGGCTTTAACAAAAACGCTGCTGACGCTTGCGATTTTCCTTGCGTCAGTGGGCTGCTCGCTCCTTGTCAACCTGTTCGGCGTGGAGAGCGAGAGCATCATCATGGTGTTTTTGCTGGGCGTGCTTTTCACCTGCGTCGCCACCAGCAGCAGGCTTTGCGGCGTCATTGCCGCAGTCGTCAGCGTCGTCACTTTTAATTTCCTTTTCACGGAGCCGCGCTATACGTTTCTCATGTATCGGGCGAGCGATATCATGCTGCTCGCCTTTTTTCTCGTGACGGCAGTCGTCACGGCCACGGTGACGCTGCGCCTGCGCCAGCAGATGACGCTTTCGGCCAGAAACGAGCAGGTCGCGCGCATCATGTACAGAATTGCCTCGGGCTTCCTTTCGCTCAGCGGCGCGCGCCGGATGATAGACGAGGGCGCCTCCTATATCCGGGAATACACGAAGCACGACTGCATCGTGCACATGCAGGGCGAACCGGAGCCTGAATTCTCCGAGCCGTATCTCCCCTATGTGCTCATGGACGACGCGCAAAGGCTCGGCGAATTCAGGGTATTGGGCGGCGCGCCCGACGAGCAGGATGAAAAGATCGTGCAGGCGGTGACCTCCCAGCTTGGCATCGCGCTTGAGCGGGACCATCTGGTGAGCGAGCGCGAGGAGATACGCCTGGCCATGGAGCGGGAAAAGCAGCGCTCCATGCTGCTGCGCTCCGTCGCGCACGATCTTCGAAGCCCTCTCACCGCGCTTTCCGGCGCGTGCAGCCTTCTCGCGGACAATTACGACGCCTTGGATAACGCGCAGCGCAAAAAGCTTGCCCAGGACATGAGCGAGGAGATCATATGGCTCACCAGCCTTGTTGAAAACATACTGAGCATGACGCGCATCAACGAGGCGCAGCTTGTGATACATAAGCAGGAGGAGGTTGTGGACGACGTGGTGACGGAGGCGGTCTCCCACACGGCGCGCCTGTTCTCCGAGCGGCCTTTTTCCGTCAGGCTGCCTGACGAGGTCGTGACCGCGCCCATGGACGGCAAGCTCATCGTACAGGTGATCGTGAACCTACTCGAAAACGCGGCGCGGCACACGCCGCCGGGCCGCGCGGTGTCCCTTGAAGTGGAGGCCAGCGGGGAAACGCTTCGCGTCCGCGTAACCGACGAGGGCGAAGGCGTGCCGCAGGAGGTTTCCGCAAGGCTGTTCGAGCGTTTTGCAGCGCTTGAGCGCAGCGTGTCCGACGCAGGACAGGGGCTTGGCCTCGGCCTTGCGATATGCAAGGCCATTGTGGAAGCGCACGGCGGCCGCATCGGCGTGGAACCAAACTCACCTCGGGGCGCGCGGTTTTTCTTTACCCTCCCCATGAGGGAAGAGGCGCGCGCATGACGGGGTTTAGGGCGAAAATACTCGTTGTTGAGGACGACAAATATATCGCGCGCTTCATCCATATGTCCCTCTCGCAGGAGGGGTACGAGGTTGTCGTCGCGGGAAGCGCGGATGAAGGGCTTTTCCTCTTTTCCTCCCACCGTCCGGATATCGTGCTGCTCGACCTGGGCCTGCCCGACAGGGACGGACTCGAGGTGCTGCGCGAGCTTCGCGCCTTTTCCGGCGCGCCCGTGCTGGTTGTGTCCGCGCGCGGGCAGGAAAAGGAAAAAATCGCCGCGCTCGACCTGGGCGCGAACGATTATGTGACGAAACCCTTCCATATGGGCGAGCTGCTGGCGCGCATCCGCGTTGCGGAGCGCGCGCTTGTTTCCGACACGGCCCGCACCGGGCAGAGCGTTTTTACCTGCGATTATCTGAGTGTTGATTTTGAGAAGCACAGGGTCTCTATCGACGGGAACGAAGTGCACCTTACCCCCATCGAGTACAAAACGCTGCTTTTATTCATCGCCAACCGGGGCAAGGTCCTGACCCACAACTTCATCATCGGTCAGGTTTGGGGCTACGGCGGTGCGGACAGCAAGAGCGTGCGCGTGTTTATGGCGAATCTCAGGCGCAAAATTGAAAAGGACACCGCAAAACCCCGCTTCATCCTCACGGAGGTAGGCGTGGGCTACCGCTTCGCGGACGAGTGATGTCAGAAAAGAGCTTCCGTTACGGGGAAGCTCTTTTTATTTATCTAGCGTTCTTCCTTGGAGGGCAACGCGTTCAGATATGCCTCCAGCAACCTCGCGCCGCGCTCCACCACCGCAAGGCAGCGCGTGCCGCCCGCGCAAAAATGCTCCGCCTTGAGCTGTGCGCAGCGTATGCTGCCGAACTCCGCCTCAAAGCGCCGCACATATTCTCCGCACGCATCCCGGAAGCCCGGCGTGCCGTGGGCGCGGCCCTCGACCAGCAGGCGGCTTAGCACCATCAGCGCCCCGCAGAGCGCGCCGCAGGTTTCCCCGCAGCCCATGCCGCCGCCGAAGCCGCCCGCAAGCACGAGCGCATCCCCGCCAAGGCCAAGCTGATATTCCTCATTGAACAGCCGCAGCATCGTTTCCGCGCAGTTGTAATCGTGCGTCAGATAATACTCTTTCAGCTTTCCGTTATCCATATGGAACACTCCCTTTTATCAGAGAGCTTCCGTTTTACGCGGAAGCCCTCTTTATCATTTGATTGTCAATTTTCAATTCTCAATTGTCAATTACCCTCTCGACCCCAAGCGTCACGGCCTCCCCGTTGATGTCCCACTCCTTGACATAGCCCGCGGTCTTATCGGATATTGTAGCGTCGGCGAGCGTGTCGGCGGCGATGTCCGCGCCGTAGCGCGCGAAGATGTCCGCGATGCGCGCGTTGCCCGCGTAGGAGAGCGTGATGTGGTCCGTGACCTCGAAGTCCGCTTCCTTGCGCATGGTCTGCACCTTGGACACAAGCTCGCGCACAAAACCCTCGTCGATGAGCGCGGGCGTAAGGTTAGTGTCCAATACAACGGACAAATCCCGCTCCGTCTCGCTCGCGAAGCCTTCCTTCTGCACGGGCTCGACGAGCACGTCTTCAGCCTCGAGCGAAACATGCACGCCGTCCGCGTCGAACTCGTAGGGTTTTCCGGCCTTATGCGCGGCGACGACGAGGTCGCCCACGCCCTCGCTCTGAAGATGCGCGTTTACTTTGGGCAGCACCTTGCCGTAGCGCGGCCCGAGGGTCTTGAGCTGCGGCTTCGCCTTGTAAGAGATGAAGGCGCTTGCGTCTTCCACAAACTCCACGGCCTTGACGTTGAGCTCATCCGCCACGATTTCCACAAACATATCCGGCAACACCCTCCCCTGCACGAACATGCGCGCGAGGGGCTGGCGGTTCTTCCTGTTGGCGGCGTTGCGCGCGCTCCTTCCGAGCACCACGATGTCGAGCGCCTCGTCCATGTTCTTCTCGAGCGCGGCGTCTATCATGCCCGCGTCCGCCGTGGGGTACAGGCAAAGGTGCACGCTCTCGGGCGCGTTTTTATCCACGCTGCGCACGATGTTTTGGTAGATCTGCTCCGCCATGAAGGGGATGTAGGGCGCGCAGAGCAGCGCCATGGTGTGAAGGGCGGTGTAGAGCGTCATATACGCGGCTTCCTTGTCGGCGGTCATCTCCTTGCCCCAGTAGCGCTCGCGGCAGCGGCGCACATACCAGTTGGAAAGGTCGTCCGTAAAGCGCGCAAGCTCGCGCCCGCCCTCGGTGATGCGAAGGTTCTCAAGATGATCGTCCACGGTCGCAATCAGCGTGTTGAGGCGGGAGAGCAGCCACCTGTCCATGGGCGTGAGGTTCTCTTTGACGAGCTTGTGCTTCGTGGGATCAAAGCCGTCTATCTCGGCATAGAGCACATAGAAGGCGTAGGTGTTCCAGAGCGTACCCATGAACTTCCTTTGCGCCTCGCTCACGGCCTCCGGGGAAAAGCGGCTGGGCAGCCACGGCATGGAGCCTGTGAAGAAGTACCAGCGCACGGCGTCCGCGCCCTGCGCGTCGAGCACAGTCCACGGGTCAACCACGTTGCCCTTGTGCTTGCTCATCTTCACGCCGTCCTTGTCGCCCACATGGCCCAAAACCACGCAGTTTTGAAAACTCGGCTCGTCGAACAGGCAGGTGGATATCGCAAGCAGCGTATAGAACCAGCCGCGCGTCTGGTCGATGGCCTCGCTGATGAAGTTGGCGGGATAGCGCTCCCAGAACTCCTTCTGGTTTTCAAACGGATAATGCCACTGCGCAAAGGGCATGGAGCCGGAGTCGAACCAGCAGTCTATCACGGCCTTTTCGCGGCGCATGACGCCCCCGCACTTTTCGCACTTAAATGTGATGGGGTCGAGGTACGGCTTATGCAGCTCGATATTCTCCGGCGTGCCGGGCGCGGCCTCGATGAGCTCCTTGCGGCTGCCGATTACATGCAGCTCCCCGCAGTCCTCGCACATCCACACGGGCAGGGGCGTGCCCCAGTACCGCTCGCGCGAAAGGCCCCAGTCCAGCACGTTTTCAACGAAGTTGCCCATGCGGCCTTCCTTGATGGTCTCGGGCACCCAGTTGATGCGCCGGTTGTATTCCACAAGCCGGTCTTTCACGGCGGTCATTTTGATGAACCAGCTCTCGCGGGCGTAATAGATGAGCGGCGTGTCGCAGCGCCAGCAGAAGGGGTAGCTGTGCTCAAACTCGGGCGCGGCAAGGAGCTTGCCGCACTCCTCCAAGTCGGAAAGGATCAATCCGTCCGCCTTCTTGACGAAAACGCCCGCCCACGGCGTATCCTTGGTCATGTTGCCGCGCGCGTCCACAAGCTGGATGAAGGGCATGTCATACGCCTTGCACACGCGGTAATCATCCTCGCCGAACGCGGGCGCGTTGTGGACGATGCCCGTGCCGTCGTCCGCGGTGACGTAATCGTCCGCCACCACGTAGTGGCCGCGCTTGCCCGTTTTTTCGGCGGCTTTGGCGGTGCACGCGAACAAAGGCTCGTAGTCGCGCCCGACGAGCGCCGCGCCCTTGTATTCCGAAAGTATTTTTGCATCCTCGCCCAGCACCTTTTCCACAAGCTCTTTGGCGAGTATGAACCGCTCCCCTTCCTTTTCGGCCGTGCAGTAAACGAGGTTCGCGTTGACGCAAAGGCAAACGTTGCTCGGCAGCGTCCACGGCGTAGTCGTCCACGCGAGGTAGGAGACATCCTCATCCTTGCAGCGGAAGCGCACCGTGGCGGAGGTTTCCTTCACGTCCTTATAGCTCTGCGCGACCTCGTGGCTGGAAAGCGCTGTGCCGCAGCGCGGGCAATAGGGCACGACCTTGTGCCCCTTATAGAGCAGCCCTTTTTCGTGGATGGTTTTCAATGCCCACCACTCGGACTCGATATAATCATCCTCATAGGTGACGTACGGATTTTCCATGTCCGCCCAGAAGCCTACGCGCTCGCTCATCTGCTCCCACTCGGACTTATACTTCCAAACGGACTCCTTGCACTTGGCGAGGAAGGGTTCCACACCGTAGGCCTCGATCTGCTCCTTGCCGTCCAGGCCAAGCTGCTTTTCCACCTCAAGTTCCACGGGCAGGCCGTGCGTGTCCCAGCCGGCCTTGCGCATGACGTCATAGCCCTTCATGGTGCGGTGGCGGGGTATGATGTCCTTGATGGCGCGCGTGAGCACATGACCGATATGCGGCTTGCCGTTGGCAGTCGGCGGGCCGTCGTAAAACGTATATTTGGGCGCGCCCTCGCGCAGCTTCACGCTCTTGGGGAAAATCTCGTTCTCCTTCCAGAACTGCAGCGTTTCCTTCTCGCGTTCCACAAAGTCCAGATTGGTTGAAACCTTTTTGTACATAATGCTTCTCCTTACAAGAATAAACCGCGCCCCTCATACGGGACGCGGATTCGCGCGGTACCACCCGAGTTGGCATAAACATGCCCGCTCTTGCGCTGTAACGTGCGCGCACGGCGGGGCTTACGCAGCGTTTTCATCGTTTTCATAACGCCTTCTGCCTCCACGCTCACGGGCGATGCGTGTCCTTTCGTTTCCCGCCGCGCTTGCACCCTCCGCGGCTCGCTATGGGGCGTGAAAGACCGTGTGTCCCGCTCAAAGCTTTGCTTGAGTTTCCATTATAATATGCGAAAATGCGCGGTGTCAACCGATGACGCGCGCTAAAACAATTCGTCCAGCAATATATAATACCGGATTTTGTCGCAATCCGGCTCGATTTTCAATTCGTCAAAAAGCGTGTCCGCGTCGAAGTCCGGATAGACCCTTCCGCCGTACGCGCCCTCGTAATTGTGCTTGAGGCTGCGATAGCACAGCGCGATGTCCTGATACCTGTCTCCGACGCCGCTTCGCCCCAGATCGACGAAGCCGCTTACTTTATCCTCCTTGATAAAAACATTGGGCAGGCAGTAATCCCCGTGGGAAAAGACAAGCTCCTCAACGGGTTTGTTCTCTTTGAGCCATTGCAGCAGATGGGCAGGATCCCTAAATCCCCCGCCGCCATAAGTTTCCGGTTCCGCGTCGAGCATATCGCAAAGGCCGTTTTCCACACGGTATTGCGCAAGCTTCAGCTTATCATCGACGGAATTGCGGCACGGGCAGTCCGCTGTATCCATGCGCCAGAGCATCCGCAGGCCCTCCGCCAAGAGCGCGACGAGGCGCTTGGAATCCGCAAGCTGCGTCTCGGCGCACGCCATTTCGCCCTCCAACCTGCTCATGAGCAGGTAGTTCATGCCGCCTTCCTGCATGGAACAAAGGATTTTCGACACGGGCAGTTTATCGGCGAGCCACGCCGTCATCTTATGCTCGCAATCCGATTCCTCGCTTTGCGCCTCGATTTTGAGCACCATATCCTCAAAACAAAGGATTTGGGAACCCGACATGCCGGTTTCGTCGAGCGTATAGGGTTTGTTTCCGATGAAGTTTTTGATAGCGGAGGGAAGATACATGGCAGATAGTCTCCTGTGATGGGGTGGGGGTAAAAGTCCGCGCGTTCTTTCGATGCGTCGGGGACGGTTTTATTTGTTCGCGGTAGGACAAGGGGAAATGTCTCTTCCTTTGTTGCGAACAGATAGAACTGTCCCCAACAAGCCTTAAAGCCGCCGCATGCCCCTCACGCCTTCGCCGTTACATTCGGCTGGACTTCCTTCAATTGCTCCGCAAACGCCCGTATCTCCTCCGGGCGATAGGGCTGAAGGTCGCCGAGGAAGGGGCGGTCGCCTTCCTGCTCGCGGTAAAGCTGGAGCGCCCAGCGCGGCAGGGGCGGCACGGCGGCGGCCATTTCCCGCAAATCGGCAAAGGCGAGCTGGGGCACGACGGTTGTGCGAAGCTCGAATTCCATATTGGAATCAAGCAGCAGCTTCAGGCTCTCTTCCACGCCCTTTTGCGGCGCGAAGCAGATGGAGGAGTATTTGGCAAAGGGCGCTTTGTAATCCATGGCGACATAATCGATAAGCCCTGCCCCAATGAGGGAGGCGAGCACGTCGGGCCGCGAACCGTTGGTGTCGAGCTTGACCGCGTAACCGAGCTTTTTCGCGCGGTTGAGCCACCACGCGAGGTCCTTTTGCAGCGTGGGTTCGCCGCCCGAGAACACCACGCCCTCAAGCATGCCCGCGCGCTTTTCGAGAAATGCCGAAACCTCCGCTTCGGATAGAAGCGGAGGATGGTTCAATATGGCTCTGTTGTGGCAATAAAAGCACCGGTAATTGCAGCCCGCCGCAAAGATCACGGCGGAGAGCTTCTTGGGGAAATCTACGGTGCTCATCCGCTGGAGGCCGGCTATGTTCAAAGCTCCGCTTCCTTTACTACGTATTTAATGCGCTCCGCGTATTCCTGCTTCTTGCCGCGGTGGAAGTTCTGCACCGGGCGCAAATACCCCACAACGCGGCTCCACACCTCAGCCTGTGCCCCGCAATCCGGGCAGGCGAAATGCTCGCCCGCGATATAGCCGTGGTTGGGGCACACGGAAAAGGTCGGTGTCAGCGAGATATAGGGCAGCTTGTAGTTGGTGAACACCTTGCGGATGAGGGATTTGGCAATTTCCTTATCCGGTATGCGCTCGCCAAGATACAGGTGCAGCACCGTGCCGCCCGTGTAGCGGCTCTGCAGATCGTCCTGCAGGTCGAGGGTGTCAAAAATATCGTCCGTATAGCCCACGGGCAGATGGGTGGAGTTGGTGTAATACGGCGTTTCCTTCGTGCCGGCGCAGACGATGTCCGGATACTGCATGCGATCGAGCCGCGCGAGGCGGTAGCTCGTGCCCTCGGCGGGCGTTGCCTCGAGGTTGTAGAAATGCCCCGTCTCCTCCTGGATGATGGTCATCTGCTCGCGCAGGTAATCCATCACCTCAACGGCGAACTGCTGGCCCTTCTCGGCGGTAAGGTCGGTGCCGTCCCTAAACAGGTTGAGACACGCCTCGTTCATGCCGATGATGCCGATGGTGTTGAAGTGGTTGTACCAATACTGGCCCGTGCGCTCGTGGATGTTGCGCAGATAATGCGCCGCGTAGGGGTAGAGCCCGCGCTCGGTCTGCGTTTCCACAACCTTGCGCTTGATTTCAAGGCTGTTCATCGCCACCTGCACCATGCGCCAGAGGCGCGCGAAAAATTCCACTTTGCTCTTCGACTTATACGCGATGCGCGGCAGATTGATGGTGACCACGCCGATGGAACCCGTGAGCGGGTTGGAGCCGAAAAGGCCGCCGCCGCGTTTTCTGAGTTCCTTGGTGTCAAGCCTGAGGCGGCAGCACATAGAAAGCGCGTCCTCGGGCGAAAGGTCGGAGTTGATGTAGTTTGAAAAATACGGTATGCCGTACTTGCAGGTGATTTCCATGAAGCTGTCCACCACCGGGGAATCCCAGTCGAAATCGGCCGTGATATTGATTGTGGGGATGGGGAAAGTGAACACGCGGCCCTTGGCGTCCCCCTCGAGCATCACCTCGCAGAAGGCCTGATTGAACATGTCCATCTCGCGCTGGAAGTCGCCGTACTTCTCCTTCATCAGCTTGCCGCCAATGATCACGTTTTCGTCCTTGAGGGTACGCGGCGCCTTGATGTCGAAGGTGAGGTTGGAGAACGGACACTGGAAGCCCACGCGCGTGGGCACGTTGATGTTGAAAATGAACTCCTGCAGCGCCTGCTTGACCTGATGCGGCGTGAGGTTATCATAGCGGATGAAGGGGGCGCAATAAGTGTCGATGGAACTCCACGCCTGCGCGCCCGCGGTCTCTCCCTGCGTGGTGAAGGTGGAGTTGACGATTTGGCCCAGGAACGAGCGCAGGTGCTTGGGCGGGGAGGATTCCACCTTTCCGCCCACACCGCCAAAGCCGTCCATCAAAAGCTGCCTCAAATCCCAGCCCGCGCAGTACGGCCCGAAAAAGCCCAGGTCGTGCAGGTGCATATCCCCCTCCATGTGCGCCTGGCGCACTTCGTCGGGATACACCTCGTGCAGCCAGTACTGCTTGGTGAAGGTTTCGCGCACATAGTTGTTCATGCCGTTGATAGACTTTTGCGTGTTGGCGTTTTCCTGTATCTGCCAGTCCTTATCGTCGAGGTAATCTGAAAACATGTTGATGGTGGCGCCGATGAGGGCGTTGTTCTCCCTCGCGCCGCGCCGCTTTTCGCGGTAGAGGATGAAGGCCTTGGCGGTTTTGGCGTGACCGTTTTCTATGAGTATCTTTTCCGCAGCGTCCTGTATCTGCTCGACGTCGGCAACCTCGCCCTCGATGTGGGCGTTGATATACTCGACCACCTCGTCCGACAGGCGCTGGGCGCGGGCGAAATCGTCGCCCCCGACGGCGACCGCCGCCTTGTAGATGGCCCAGGAGATCTTCTCCTGACGAAAGGGAACAATCTGACCGTCGCGCTTGCGGACTTTTGAAATCATAGCGTTACCTCGTAATTGTAAAATTCAGTTATATCCACTAGATTTTGTATATAAAACAAGATCCGGTACTACATATCGTAGCCCCGGATCCCATTTTTGTCAATCGCTTTTTGTACAAAATTTGTACAAAAATGGAATTATTTCACGCGGCGCGCCAGCACGGCAAAGCGGGAGTTGTCATACTCGTAGGTGCAGGTGGAAAGGGTGAGCACCTGATCGGTCGCGGAGATGGTCACGGAATCGTCGACGATGGAGGGGGACATGGTTTTCGCATAGGCGATCATCTCCGCCATATTGCCCACAAAGTTTTCATCGTTGGGAAAGCGGGTGCGGGTATAGTCGATGGTGGAGCCGTATTCGTCCAGGGCGGGGATAACGGTCGCAAGATAAATTTCCCACACGGTCGCCGTGCCGTCCCAGATGAAATTGATGGTCCTGTACTGATCGAAGAAATCCTGCTGCTTATAGTTCGCGAGGTCGTGGAACATGGTTCCGTTCTTCATGTTGTGGCCGTAGAGCACGATCTGCCTCTGCTGCTCCGGATCCGCGTTGCGGAAATCCATGAATATGGTGCCGTAGCGGCTCTTTTGCTTTTCCACATTGCGGCCGAGGTAATACTCGTTGTTGTCGCAGCGCGCAACCGGATAGTTGATCGACGTGCCGGGGATGCTGATCCAGCCCACGACGTCGGGATTGGTCTCTTTGGCCTCCTCATAGGAGGCGAGGAAGGGCAGCACATCCTCATCCTGCGCAACGCCGTTGAGTTCGTCGAGCGTATATTCGTCGCCGCCCTCGGTGGGCACGACGGCGGGGCCGTCCGTCTCCCCCGGCAGGGGAGTGGACGTAAGCGCGGGCGTCTGCGCGACAATGGGAGGGAGCGTGGGCGTGGATGTGGCCTTGCCCTGTATGGGCGTGTTGGAAGGGAACGCCCCTCCCACCTGTTCACAGCTTGCAAAAAGAAGAAGCGCGGCGCACAGAAGCATGGCCGAAAGCCATTTTATCCATTCACTTGTGAGCCGCCGCCTCATGCCCTTACCCTACGCGCACGGCATGGACGACGAACCTGCCGTTGGCGTAATTGGTGTGCGTGCAGGTGGAGAGGGTGAGCACATGGTCGCTCTCCCCTATCGTCGTGTCAACCGGGAAAATAGAAAGCTTCGCGAGCGTGTTGTTCATATAGTCCACGAAGGACGCGGCGCTGGGGAAGTTTTCGTCCACGGCCATGTAGTCCGCGTCGTTCACATCCACCGAATAGACGGAAAAGACCTTGTAGGTATACTTCTTGTCGCCGAAGGTCACCTCGAAGGTGCGGTTGGCGTCGTAGAAGGAGCGGTTGGCGTAGTTGGTCATCTGCGCGAACATGATCTTCGACTTGCTCATGTTGTGCCCGTAGATGATCACATGGCTGTCATTCGGGCTGCAGCGGTAGTCCATGAAGATGGCGCCCGCCTTGGACGCTTCCTTCTTGGCGTTCTGCGTGAGATAATCGATGTTGTCGCGGCTCTTCACGATGGGATAATCCACGTTGGTGTTGCTGATTTTAATCCAGCCGTTTACATCGCTGTTGATGGCGCGGTATTCGGAATAGGAAAGCTTTTCCTCTTCTTTCACATCTTCCGTACCGTCTATCTCGTTCGGGTCGATGGTGTTGGACGGGTCGACGTTGCTCGATTGCGGGATGGGGGTGGCGGAAGCGCCGGGCGAGCCGGTTGCGGGCAGCGTGCCGGTCGCGGATTCGGTTTCCTGCGTGGGGTCTGTGGGCACGAAGACGGGCGCGTCGGTCTTGTCCGGCACGTCGATATCGATGGGGCCGCCCCCGACATCCTCGTTGCACGCCGAGAGAAGCGCCATAAGCGCCATGAGCCAAACGACCAATATTTTCCGGGTTGTCCCCTTTTTCATCAAGTACAATACCTCGTTTTTTGATTGGTTTTCATTATATCCCATTCGGTTGCAAATCACAAGAATACCCATGTATCCGCCCCGATTTTTATAATTTGTTCAAATTTCGCGGCGAGGAACACTTGTCCCGCGTCTGTATAAATGATAAAATGATTCGGAAAGACGGTCGGGCGGAGAACGAATTGTTTCCTGCCCGATTGGAGGGATTTGCATATGGGTCTGTTTGAATTCAACGACGTCGGCATCGACCTTGGCACGGCGAGCATACTCGTGTATGTGCGCAGCAAGGGCATCGTTTTGCGCGAGCCTTCCGTGGTTGCGGTTGAAAAGGTTTCCGGACGCATACTCGCCATCGGCGAGGAGGCGCGCCGCATGCTCGGCCGCACGCCAGGCACCATCACCGCGGTGAGGCCGCTTCGCGACGGCGTCATTTCCAATTATGATATCACGGAGCGCATACTCCATTATTTCTTAAAGAAAGTCGTCGGCACGCACGTGTTCTTCAAGCCGCGCGTGGTGGTGTGCGTCCCCTCGGGCGTGACGGAGGTCGAAAAGCGCTCCGTCATCGACGCCACGGAGGAAGCCGGCGCGCGCCACACCTACCTCATCGAGGAACCCATCGCGGCCGCCATCGGCGCGGGCATCGACATTGCGGAGCCGCGCGGCCACATGGTGATCGACATCGGCGGCGGCACGACGGACATCGCC
This sequence comes from Bacillota bacterium, assembly GCA_023393045.1. Taxonomy (GTDB): domain Bacteria; phylum Bacillota; class Clostridia; order Christensenellales; family CAG-138; genus Phil1. The sequence continues at coordinate 17,052 of JAEWMV010000238.1, forward strand.
CTCGTTTCGCTTGGCGGCGCGGTTTTATCCGACTCCATCAAGATCGCAGGCGACAAGTTTGACGACGCCATCGTGCGCTACATGCGCAAAAAGCACAATCTGCTCATCGGCGAGCGCACCGCGGAGGAAATGAAGATCCGCATCGGCTCGGCCTATCCCCGCAAGGAGCAGGTCTTCATCGACGTGAAGGGCCGCAACCTCATTTCCGGCTTGCCGCAGGCCATCGTCGTTGGCAGCAACGAGATGATAGACGCGCTCGAGGAGCCATTGCAGGCGATACTTGAGAGCGTGCGCGCCATGTTTGAAAAAACTCCGCCGGAGCTCGCGAGCGACGTCGCGGAGGACGGGCTTTGCCTGACGGGCGGCGGCGCGCTGCTCTTTGGCCTGGATAAGTTCATCGCCGAGCACACCAAGGTGCCCTGCTTCGTGGCGGAGGACCCCATTTCCTGCGTGGCCATCGGCACGGGCAAGGTGCTTGAGAATATCGACAAGTTCACGCGCGGCGCTATCTACGATTACAGGCGCGGGGAGTATTACCTCGACAACAACACTTAAAGAAATTGATAGTTGAACGAATGAGAAACGGCCTGCGCTTTAATGGCGGAGGCCGTTTTTGTTTTGGTTATGCATGGGGGCGATATAGAATCGCCCCCGCACAGCTTTACTTCGTCATTCCTCCGCTTTGACAAGGGAACCGAAAAGTTCTTTGTTCGCCCTGAGCTTGTCGGCATTGCCGAACACGCAGATGCAGTTTTTCTCCGCGACCGCGTCAAAGAGCGCGCCGCTTGCGGCAAAGTCGTCCACGGTAGCGGAAAGGAGTTCGTCGCGCTCGCGCTGCTTATCCGCGGCGGTAATCCCCGCGATGTGCTGCTTGAAGGCGAGGTTGCCCTGTTCAAACGGCGGCAGGGGTTCGTCAAGGTCGGCGACGGCGCTGATGACGTTGTTTTCCACATCGCCCTGCGTATACCCCCTCGCGCGCAGATGTTCGCCCGCGCCCCTGAATATTTTCAGCGTTTCGCCGAGGTTGGGATCGCGGAAGCTCGAAAGGCTGAGCACCCCGTCGTCCGTGAGCAGTATGTGCGCGCCGTACGCGCCGCCTTGCACGCGCACGTTATTCCAGAGATAGCCGCTCCTGAGGAAGTTCTTCACCGCGAGGAGCTTTCCGTCATAGGCGAAGCCCAGCTTGTCAAAATCATAGGCCGTGCAGACATACTGCACCATGGAGGCGCTCATGATGCCTTCGTTGCGGATATTTTCAGAAAATGCCAGGATTTCCCCGGCGCTTTCGCCGTCGCGCAGCCCTTGCGTCAGGGTGCCGAGCGCGCCGTCAAACGCGTCGCGCTGCGTCTCCTGCCCGGTGAGCGCGAGCGTGAGGTTCACGCGGGTGAGGAGCTTTTCCATCACCGAGGCAAGCGCCTTGGCGAGAGCGTCCGCGCCCTCCGGCAGGGACTTGGCGGTTTTCGTCACATAATCATAAAAGCCGAAGCCCTGCGTGGCGTCCATAAACGCGCCCTCCGGCCTGAAATAGGCGCGGTTGCGGTAAATCACATAATGGTAGGCGTTGTCCTGCAACTGCGTTTGCAGCATGGCGTAGGCCGTGCGGGAAAGCTGGTTGAGCCTTGCGCGGTTGTTGACGTCCGCGCCCGTGAATATGTCTGAGAGCAGCTCCATGCCCGCGGGCAGCTTGTCGCCCACGCAGCGCAGCGTCGCGCAGAAATAGGGATACACGCCCTTATTTTTGCGGCGGATGACTTTGCACTCAGCCGAAATGCCGCCGGTGGACACGTCGATGTCCTTGGCGAGCTCCTCAAAAGTGCGTTTTTGCGTGCCCAGCTTATCGAACATGAAGGCAAGCAGCGCGGCGGCCTTCCATTCCTCGGGGGTCAGGCCAGACATATCGAACATGGCGTTCACATAGGCGATGCCCGCCGTGAACGTGTCGTGCCAGAGGCGCTTCACGCCCTCCTTTTCGCTTTGCTCAACGGGGCGCGGCGTCGCTTTTTTATCCACATCCGCAAGCGTGAGGCGCGGTATCGCGGCGAGCGCCTCGGGCGAATCGGGCGTTTGCTGCCACGCGCGAAGCGACGCGAAGGAATCCCGGACCTGCGAAACCTGTGCCTCTCCCATGCCCGCTTTCACCCCGGCAAGGCGCTCCTTCTCAGCCGCCTCAAGCTTGGCGAGCTTGCCGCGTTCGGGCTTGAGGGCGACGAAGGCGCAGGAGCGGTTGTCGAGAAGGTATTTTTCGATGAGCTTTTCAAAATAGCCCTGCCCCGCCTTTTCGCGAAGCGCTGCGAGCTCCGCCTCATAGCGCGCGCCGGAGCCGATTTTTGCGCCGTAGTTCCAGTCCCACAGCACGTAGATGCCGCTCATAATGCGCGAGAAAATCCCCGCGAAGGAGGCTTCCCGCAGACCGAAGTCGAAGCGGTTGATTGCGCCCTCCACAAGCTTTTTGTCAAGCCCCTCCCGCACGAGCCGCCTCAATGTTTCCTCGAGCACGGCGCGGAATTTTGCCATGCCGTCCTCCTCCGCCCCGCTCACGACAATCTTCAATACGCCCTGATACGCATGGCGCACGTTCGTGCTGACGTCCTTTCCGATTTCCGCGTCCAGCAGCGCCTTTTTAACGGGCGCGGCCTCGCTGCCAAAGAGCATCTGCGCGAGCGCCATCACGCCCAGCGCCTCCTCGCGCCCGGCGGCGGGGTAGGTGAGGTAGTTCGCCGCGAGGTAGGTCATGCCCGCGGTGTCCTGCTCCTCCGGCACGGCGTAGGTGAATGCGGCATCCCCCGGCGCGGCAAGCGGCGCCTGCCCTTCCATGACGACCGGACTCTCCGGCGCGTCGTAACGGGAAAAATACTTTTCGTCGATATAATCCAGCACGGGCTCGATGGGCATATCGCCCGAGATGACGGTGCAGGAATTGCCCGGATGATAGAACTTTTTATGAAAAGCCTCGAACTGCGCCTGCGTCAGGCCGGGTATCGCCGCGGGCGCGCCGCCGGCGTTATAACGATAAAAATTATTGAAGAGCGTTTTGTTGACGGCCTCCTCCAACTGCTGCTCGGGCGAGGACATGCCGCCCTTCATCTCGTTGTACACCACGCCGTTGATGGCGAGCGCGCCCGCCTCGTCCAGCTCGTAATGCCAGCCCTCCTGCATGAGGATCTCGGGCTTTTCGTAGATGCGCGGGTTCAAAACCGCGTCGAGGTAGACGTCCATGAGGTTGTAAAAATCCTTGAGGTTGGGGCTCATCACAGGATACGCGGTGAAATCCTCCCCCGTCATGGCGTTGAGGAAGGTGTTGAGCGAGCCCTTCATCAACTCCACGAACGGCTCCTTGACCGGGTATTTCTTCGAGCCGCATAATACGCTGTGCTCCATGATGTGCGCAATGCCCGTATCGTCCCCGGGCAGCGTGCGAAAGCCGATCATAAAAAGCTTCTGGGGATTGTCGTCCCCGATGTGCACGAGCGTCGCCTTTGATTTGACGTGCTCGTATACGCTGAGGGCGCCGTTGAATTCCTTGAGGTTTTCCTTTGAAATGAGCCTGAACGCGCTTTTGTCCGACATGCTTTTGTCTCCTTTCCTCCGATAGAACCTAATTTATGGTAACATAAGGGAGAGCGCCGTTCAATTAATATTCACACATGCGCCAAATCAATGCGCAAACCGCTTGCCCGTCCTTTTCCTCAACTGGAAGCGCGTGCGCAAATCGTCGCGAAAACGCCTGTTTTGGCGCGTTTTGTTGCTTCGTTTTCACAATTATTCCTTTGCCAATCGCCGCTTTTGTGGTAATATTATAAAGATTGCTAAATTGGATTGAGTATGCTGCGGCATATCGCGGCGTACGGGAGGGAAAGTTTGGGAAAAAAACTCAGAACGCCGCTTATCTATCTGGCCGTCGTGCTGATAATCATCATATTGATCACGCAGCTCCAGTCGCAGGACACGGAGGACAAGCTCGTCGCGTACGCCGACGTGATCCAACTCGTGCAGAACAAGCAGGTCGACGCCATCGAGTACATGGACGGGGAGCTTGTGGGCATCAAGGTCGGCTCGGAGAACAAGACGCTCTTCCCCAAGCGCTACGACTTTTATTGCTATGTGTCCTCGGAGGAGGCTTTCCGTGCGGACATGAACGCCATCGTCGCGGAGGAAACGGGCAAGGATGCCGCGCTCGTCACCCCCAGCGAATACAGTTTTTCCTATAAATACAATCCGCCCAGGGAGCCTTCCATCTTCGAGCTCATACTGCCGTATCTTTTGATCATCGGCGCGTTCGCGCTGTTCTATTACTTCGTTTTCCGCTCGCAAAACGGCGGCAACAAGGTGATGAGCTTCGGCAAGAGCCACGCGCGCACACAGCTTGACCCCAACAACAAAACCACCTTTGACGATGTTGCGGGCGCGGATGAGGAAAAGGAAGAGCTTCGCGAGGTTGTGGAGTTCATGCGCTCGCCCCGCCGCTTTACGGAGATGGGCGCGCGCATCCCCAAGGGCGTGCTGCTCGTGGGCCCTCCGGGCACGGGTAAAACGCTGCTCGCCAAGGCCGTTGCGGGCGAGGCAAAGGTGCCCTTCTTCTCCATTTCGGGCTCCGACTTCGTTGAAATGTTCGTGGGCGTGGGCGCAAGCCGCGTGAGGGATTTGTTCAACACAGCGAAGAAGAGCGCGCCCGCGGTTATCTTCATCGACGAGATAGACGCGGTCGGCCGCCAGCGCGGCGCGGGCCTCGGCGGCGGGCATGACGAGCGCGAGCAGACGCTCAACCAGCTGCTCGTCGAAATGGACGGCTTTGCCGTGAACGAGGGCATCATCGTCATCGCCGCGACCAACCGCCCGGACATCCTCGACCCCGCCCTGCTGCGCCCCGGCCGGTTTGACAGGCAGATCACCGTCAACTATCCCGATGTGAAGGGCCGCGAGGAAATATTGAAAGTGCACGCCAAGGGCAAGCCCTTTGCGCCTGATGTGAACCTTGCCGTTTTGGCAAAGCGCACCGTGGGCTTCACGGGCGCCGATCTTGAAAACGTGCTCAACGAGGCGGCCATACTCGCCGCGCGCTTTAAAAAGAAAGCCATCACCATGACGGAGCTTGAGGAGGCCATTACGCGCACGGTCGTCGGCCCCGAAAAGCGAAGCCGCGTGATCACCGCGGAGGACAAGCGCATCACCGCCTACCACGAGGCGGGCCACGCCATCGTGGCGCGCGTGCTGCCCGGCTGCGACCCCGTGCATGAAATATCGGTGATACCGCGCGGCATGGCCGCGGGCTACACCATGACCATGCCTGATAAGGACGACAATCACACCACGCGCGGCAAGCTGCTCGACCAGATTGCGGAATTGCTCGGCGGCCGCGTGGCGGAGTCGGTGACACTTACCGATATCTCCACGGGCGCGTACAACGATTTGCAGCGCGCGAGCGAAATCGCCCGCAGGATGGTCGTGGAGTTCGGCATGAGCGAGGTGATCGGCCCCGTGTTCCTCGGCGGGCAGACCGAGGTGTTCATCGCCAAGGACTGGGGGCATCAGCGCAACTATTCCGAAGAGGTCGCCGCCCGCGTGGACGAGGAGATACGAAGGATACTCGACGAGCAGTTCGAGCGCGCGCGCAAGGCTATCATGGACAACAGGGACGCAATGGAGCGCGTGGTCGCGGCGCTGCTCGAGTACGAACGCATCGACGGGGACGAATTCGAGAAGATCTTCAAAGGAGAAGATGTCCGCATCGAGACCTTTACCAACAGGCGCACCCGCCTTGAAACCGCCGACCCCGAGGTCGAGGCGAAGGAGGAGGCCGAGAGAAAAGCGGCCGAAAGCGGCGAGGCGGAGCCTTCCGCGCGGGACGGAGAAAACGAATAATCCAGTTTGTGATAAAACGCGCGCCTGCCGGTCAAGTAACCGGCAGGCGCTTTGCTGTTAAAGCCGCGCTTGCGCCGCAGCTTCGATGATGACAAACGTTTCCGTTTGCAGCCTGGCGCGGCGGATGTCCGCGCCGCTTTCCATGCGGATGACTCCGCGCGCGGCCATGTCCTCAAAGGCGCTTCGCGGCAGGGAAAGCTTTTCCCGCACGACCTTTGCCGCCTTGAGGGAGCACGGCGCGTCGCACACGATGCGAAGGCGCGTTCCCGCGGTAAAATCCGCCGCCTCTCCTTCCACGCAATACGCGGGCGCCTCCGTTTCGGCGCCGTTGCGGTTGAGCAGCTCCGCGTCCATCGCGTAGCGCCGCGCGAGCTCCGCGTCGTTGGCGGTGAATTTATCGAGCAGCTCGCGCCCCACGCCGCCGGGGCTCACGCGGGAAAGTATCGTAAGGTTCCAGGTCGTCCGGCAGTGCGCGCAGCGGTAGACGAGCCAGACATCCAGGCATTTTTTCTGCGCGTTGACGCGAAACGCCCCGGAGGATGCATGCTCCGTCTTCGCGCCGCACTTTTTGCAGTGCCGCAGCGTTCTAGGGGGTGAAAGAAATTTCACCTCCCAGGTTATCGTATTCATAAAGCTTATTCCATTCCTTCCTCATTCTGTTGTTGATGATTGAGGAAGTCATAAAAGGCGGCCTGCAGACGAATGTGCGTTTTCTCATAAATAAATCTCCTTCATTTTTATAAAACAAAAAGACCGCGGCGGGCAGGTGCGCCCGACGCGGCCGTAAGCATCGCAATAAAAAGGGATGATTTTTCCCCGATTACCCCGATGATGGAAGCCTCGCGCCCGGAGTCCCCGAACCCGTCAGAATCCCACAGCAAACAAACCGTGCGTATCGCGGCTTTTTCGCTCAGGATTGCAGCAAACGGTTCAGAAACTCTGCAAAGGTCAAGGCTCCTTTCATCATAATCCTCGAATAGTCTAGCGGCTTTTCGCCCCGCTGTCAACAGTATAGCGAGCGAAGATACGTCAAATATCCTTCCATGCCGTCCGCGTCGCTCACATGGAGCTTGGTTATGCCCCTGCCGCGCATGATATAGAGCAATATCAGCGCGCCGGGAACGATCACGTCATGCCGCTCGGCAAGGAGCGGATGCTCCTTTCGCGCCTCCCCCATGCTATGGAGCGCACGCGTCAATTCCTCCGCGCCATCGATCGTAAGCGTACAGGAGGACACGGCCTGCTTATCGTATTGCGTCAAGCCGAGCGAAAGTGCGGCGAGCGTGGTGATGGTGCCGCCCACCCCCGTCCAGTTCAAGACGGAAAGGCGAGGAAAGCGATAGATGCCCTCGCACCTTTCATAGAGCCTTCGCTTCATTTCATCCAGCGTGTCCGCGTCCGCGCAGATTTCCTTGGCGCGCACGCAGCCCATGGGGAAGCTCGCCTGAAAATCCCCGGCGATGACCTGGCTCGACCCGCCGCCAATGTCCACGAGCGCGCCGCAGGCGTCCCCCGCGCCCAGGAGGGCGTAGCGCGCCTCCCTCTCGCCGGACAACACGTCCACCGCGAGAGAACACGCGGATTTGAGCATGTCGAGGAAGACATGGGCGTTCTTCGCGTCCCGCACGGCGCTCGTCGCGTACGCGCGCGGGGTCAGCCCTTCCTCGCGCGAGAGGGCGACAAAGGCGCAGACGGCCTCAACGCTCCTTCGCATCGCCTCCTCGCCCAATACGCCCGATTGCGTCAAACCCTGGGCAAGGCGCGTGGTGACGAGGCGCTTGTTTCCGTCCGCCCCCATGTAGCGTACGGTGTTGCTGCCTATGTCGATGACGGCGTATTCGTTCATGCGCGGCGACCTCTTTTGCTTGTTCGCTCCCAGTATAGCAGATGCGGCGCTTTGTTTCACCGAAATTTCACGCTGTCACACTTGTTTTGCCCGTGGTTAAGGGATAATATATCCAAGTACTTATATACCCCGCAGTTTTCCTACATAATCCGGAAGGAGAATTTCCTTTGGCCAAGCTTTTGAGATACCTCAAACCGTTCGCTTTGAGCCTGGTCGCCGCCATCGTGCTTTTGTTCCTTCAGGCGATAAGCGACCTCAATTTGCCCAACTATATGTCTAGCATCGTCAACGTCGGCATACAGCAAAACGGCGTGGAGCACGCCGCGCCCGAGGCGATCAGCCAAAACGGCATGGCCCTGATGAGCGCGTTCATGCTGCTGGATGAAAAGGCGCGCGCCGAGGCGGGCTACGCGCTTCTCGACGCCTCTTCCGAAAACGCAAAGGGCGACGCGTACGCGAGCGTTTACCCCGAAGCCGGGGCGCAGCTCTACATACGGCTTGACGCGGACGAGGAGACGCTCTCCGCCCTTGACCACGCCTTTGGCGCGGCGACGTGGACGATGATCAACGTCATGCGCGACTATGCCGCGGCGCAGGGCGGCGGCGCTTCCGCCACCATGCCCACGAGCGCGGAGGACATCGATCTGACGCAGCTCTACCAGATGCTGCCCATGCTCGCCCAACTCCCGCAGGAGGCCGTTGCCGCAGCGCACGAGAAGGCCCTCGCCAACGACGAAACCATATTGAAGCAAAGCGGCATACTGCTCGCCAAAGCCTTCCTCACAGAACTCGGCGCGGACATGGACGCCATACAGAGCGCGTACATCCTGCAGGTGGGGGTGAAGATGCTTGCCATCGCGCTCATGGGCGGCATCGCCACGGTGCTGGTGAGCCTGATTTCCTCGCGCATCTCCGCGGGCGCAGCGCGCGATTTGCGGCGGGACGTGTTCGCGCGGGTGGAGAGCTTTTCCAACAACGAGTTCGACCGCTTCTCCACGGCCTCGCTCATCACGCGCTGCACAAACGACGTCACCCAGATCCAGATGCTTTTGACCTTCGGCATACGCCTCGTGTGCTACGCGCCCATCATGGCCATAGGCGGCACGATGATGGCGCTGCAAAAATCCACCTCCATGGCGTGGATCATCGCGGCGGCGTGCGCGCTGCTCATCGGCATACTGCTTGCGGTCGTATCGGTCGCAACGCCCAGATTCAAGCTTATCCAGAAGCTTGTCGACAAGCTCAACCTCGTTTCCCGCGAGAACCTCACGGGCATGATGGTGATACGCGCGTTTGCGACGCAGGCGCACGAGAAGGAGCGCTTTGAGGATGTGAACGGCGCGCTCACCGCCACCTCGCTTTTCGTCAACCGCCTGATGACGCTGCTCATGCCCGTGATGATGCTCGTGATGAACGGGATGACGCTGCTCGTCGTTTGGGTGGGCGCGCACCAGATCGCGGAATCCTCCATGCAGGTGGGCGACATGATGGCCTTCATCCAGTAC
>JAEWMV010000247.1 GCA_023393045.1 Bacillota bacterium
ATATTATAGCATCGCCGCACAGCCTTGTCACAGAATATTCGCTTTTGCCCATTGCCGCGAAGGGTTAAAAGAGGCTATAATAAATGTAAAGAACACATTAAATTGCGCAGCGCGCGGAGGGAGGCTAATCTTGATTGGAGTAATCTTCGGCGAAAAGGGCGCCGGCAAGACGAAGCGCATCATCGAAATCGCAAACGACACGCTTCGCACGGCCAAGGGCAGCATGGTATTCATCGACGACGACAATCAGTACATGTTCGAGCTCAAACACAGCATCCGGTTCATAGACGCGTCTGAATTTCACATCGACAGCCCCAAAATGTTCTTCGGCTTCATATCGGGCATCGCGGCCCAGGATTTCGACCTCGAATATATGTTCATAGACGGCTTCCTCAAAATCGCACGCCATCCCCTGGATACGCTTGCGGAGCTTTTTGCCGAAATGGATGCGTTTGCAAAGCGCTGCGACATCAAGCTTTACATCAGCATCACCGGCAACCGGGCGGATGCGCCGGATTTCCTCAAACCGTACATCATCTGACGCATAAGCCGTTTTGCTTGAAATACATCAAAGGGCGGCCTTTTCGGCGCGCCCTTTTCGCATCCTCTATTTGACTTCGCGTCTTATGTGGCCGGCTGCTCGATGATCATCTTGTACTGCGCCTGCAGCGGCGTGCCCGGAATATAGCCCACCCATACATAGTAGCGGTTGGGGTGCATCCTGTAGGTGGTTTCGCCGATGTAGACCTTTTCTACCTTTTCGCCGTTGAGCTTGTATATCTTGTATACGTCGTACACGTAGCCGGGCTTGGACTCGTTCTTCACCGCCCAGTAGGGATCGTAGAGCCAGGCCACCTGCACGAATTCGTCCGCCGTGGGCTCTATGTCGGGCTTGCGCTCGCTCACGAGCTCAACCTCGTCAAACGTCTCGGGATAGGGCTCGCCATATATTTCGCACCAGACGTTTTCCTTCTTCGCGTCGATCCATGTGAAGACGTATACCGGGGACGCAGTGTTGTTCTTCCACTGGAAGTCGATGGTGCGCGTATTGATGGTGGCGTCGAGCCCGCCCTCCACATAGCTCAGCCGGCTTGAGTGCGCCTGGCGGTAGACGATTTCATAATCGCCGATGAGCACCGCCTTATACATGGTGGTGGACACCTGGCACACGCCGCCGCCGGGCTGATCCTCCGTGTTCGCGCCGCCCTCTATGACGGCGGGGGCAAGCTGCCAGCCGTATTTTTCATACCGGTCGCCCAGTATGGTATTGCAGGAGAGGATGTCACCCGGTTGGAGCACCGTGCCGTAGATGAGCCCCGCGGCCTTTTTGAGGTTGTGCACGCGGGAGGGGCGGTTGTAATTGCCCTTGCCGAAGCTCGTATACGCGCTCGCGCGAAGCACCAGGTTCTCCTTGATGGTGGCGATGGTGACTGTGGGCTCAAGCGGCAGCAGGCTGAAGCTCACCTCGCCGTACTCTCTTGCCTCGGTGCGCGCGTTGAGCGCGGCGACGAGGCTTTCCTCATCCACATATTGCCCCGCTACGCCCTCGACGAAGTCGAAGCGCTTGTCGCGGATATCGGCGATGCCGTCGGTTTCCGTATCAAGGCCGATGTTGATGGCGTTCTGCGCATTTGTGGTCGTATTCATTTCAAGCTGCTTTACGCTGAAGGTGGCGTCGGTCGCGGGCACATGAAGCTGTGCTGCGATGCCCGCCACGAACTGCGCGAAGTCGCCGGTGACGGAATAGCTGATGTCATAGCTGCGGCCGCTCTGCGCAATGTCCGCAAGCTCCGCCTCAAGCTCCTTGAGCGTGCCTTCGCGCGCAAGCTGCATGGCCTCGGCAAACTTCTCCTCGGTGTCGTAGGTGATGCTAAAACAGTCCATAGGGACTTCATAGGTGTGCGTGCCGTCGCTCACGGTGAAGCCCACGTCGGCGACCAATGCGGCCTCGGCAGGTTTGAGCGCCTCGCGCGCCTGCTCTATCGTCATGCCGGAAATATCCACCCCGGCCACCGTCACGCCCTGGCGGAAGGTGTTGGAGTCGATGATCGCGCGGCGCTCCTGCTCGCGCTCGTTCTCGATATTGTGCAGTATGAACACCGCCGCGCCGAAGATTGCGGCAACGACGAGCAATACGATCACGATCACATTCGCTTTGGCTTTCCTGGGCGCACGGGTCCCGACGCCCGCAGAATTTTCCATCTTACACGTTCCCTTCATCATCATCCTATAAAAGGCTTCCTCATTATAGCTTCTGGCGCCATATGTGTAAAGTCACCAGTACGCATGGTTTTCTGAAAATTAACAGAGTGCGCGATAATTTTCCAAAACTTAACGCCAGCGTAATCTTTTGGCCGCAAACGATTGTCAATGCGGGACAAAGCGGATATAATACACAGGGAATAATTCTGATGAAAGAAGGCTGTTATTGTGGAAAAGGCAAACGCATCCCCGCGCGCCATGAGCCACGAAAAGCTTCGTGCGCTCGTGCTCGCGGCCATACTCTCCGCTCTGATCATCGTGATGACCGTCGTACCGTACACGGGCTATATCACCGTGGGCGTTATCGAGATTACGACGCTGCACATCGTCGTCGCGCTCGGCGCATGTCTGCTAGGCTGGAAATACGGTGCGCTGCTGGGCTTTGTCTGGGGCGTCACCTGTCTGATCCGGGCGTTTACGAATCCCCTCTGGATCATGTTCACCAACCCGCTCATCTCGCTCGTGCCGCGCATCTTCGTCGGCCTTGTGGGCGGCCTCGTGTTCCAAGGGATGAAAAAGACCAGAGCGCCCGAATTTGTAGACGCCATCGTCGCCGCGCTCGCCGCCACCGTGACGAACACGGTGCTGGTACTCGGCGCAATCTACGCCTTTGGCGGCATGTTCGAAAGCTACGCGCAGGTCTTTGAGCTTTTCAAGGCCGCGTTCACCTACATCATCAGCGTAAACGGCCTCATCGAGCTCGCCGCGGCGGGCATCATCGTGCCCGTGGTCTATAAGGCGATACTGCCCGCGTACAACCGCGGCAGGCGCGCGGCGAAACCCTCGGCCGAATGAGCGTCATACTCGGCATCGACATAGGCGGCTCGACCACGAAAGTCGCGGGCTTTCACAGCTCCGGCGAGCGCATTTCCATGCTTCAGGTGGAAGCGTCGGACAGGCTCACCTCGCTCTACGGCGCGATCGGCAATTTCCTGAGCGTCAATCGCGTCGCACTGAGTGAAGTTTCCCGTTTCGTTTTGACGGGCGTGGGTTCCAACCTCGCGGACGGCTCGATATACGGCATCCCCACCGAGCATGTAAACGAGTTCGATGCCATCGGCGCGGGCGGACTGCAGCTGAGCGGCAAAAAGGAAGCCCTCGTCGTCAGCCTCGGCACAGGCACGGCTTTCGTGCGCGCGGGGCAGGACGGCCGCTATGAACACATAGGCGGCAGCGGCGTGGGCGGCGGCACGCTTGCGGGGCTTGCGTGGCACCTGCTGCACGAAAACGATTATGCGCTGCTCGCGCGCATCGCCGAGCAGGGCGATCTCGCCAACGTGGATTTGTCCATCGCCGACATCAGCTCAAACGACATTTCAAAGCTCCCCGCGCACGCCACCGCCTCCAACTTCGGCAAGACGAAGAGCGGCGCGTCCAACGCCGACATCGCGCTGGGGCTCATCAACATGGTGTTCCAGACGGTGGGCATGCTCTCTGTGTTCGCCCTTCGAAACGACGCCGTGCGCGACGTCGTGCTCATCGGCACGCTCGCAAAAATCCCGCTCGCGCCCAAGGTGCTCTCGAGCGTGGAGGAACTCTACGACGTGCGCTTCTTCATCCCCAAAGACGCCATTTACGCCACCGCCATCGGCGCGGCGCTCCCCTATCTGGATTGACGGGTTAAAGGTAACCAAACGGAACAGGTCGGCGCGCGCCGACCTGTTCTTTCAAGCAAATACGCCTGCGGACACGATTCGTTAATTTGACGCAAGGTGTATATTCTGATAGAATCTCCGTAAGTATTATATGACCAAAACGGCCATGCCCCATAAAATCTTCGGAGGTAGAGGATGAAGTCCTGGGTAAGGACGCTGATATATTTTGCCGCCGCGATACTCATCACTGCGTTCGTCACGGCGGCGGTCACCGTGAATACGATGAATGCTCGGCGCATGGACGAGGTGGTCATGACCACCGAGGATTATGCGAAGCTGAGCGACCTTCTCGTGTTCAACGAGGTCATCGATAAAGTAAACAGCGGCTTTTATTACGATCCGCCCTCGCGTGGGGAACTCATCAGCGCGGCGCTGGGCGGCATGGTGGGCGCGCTGGATGACCAGTACGCCCGCTATTTCACCGCGGAGGAATACGAACAATACCTTTCCAACATCAACGGGCAATACAGCGGCATCGGCCTGCTCGTCGGCCAGCCGACGGAAGAGGGCACGCCCATACTCGACGTATATGAGGACACGCCCGCCTCCGAGGGCGGCGTGCTCGCGGGCGACGTTATCACGGCGGTGGACGGAACTTCCGTCGTGGGTCTTGAGCTTGAAGACGTCGCCGCCGCCATAAGCCGCGACATCGGCGAATCCGTGACGCTCACGCTGCTTCGCGGCACACAAAGCCTGGATGTGACGCTCGTTTGCACCGAAATCAACGTGCACCACGTCAACTATAAGCTCTTTAAGCAGTACACCGGCTACATCAAAATCACCATGTTTACGGGCAACTGCGCCGAGGAATTCAAGGAAGCGGTCAACGACCTTGAGAACAGGGGCATGCGCTCGCTCGTCATCGACCTTCGGGATAATCCGGGCGGCACGCTGACGGACGTTGTAAGC
>JAEWMV010000027.1 GCA_023393045.1 Bacillota bacterium
GGTCATAGCCGAGGTCGCAGTAGCTGATCATGGTCTCCGCGTAGGCGGCCTGGTCGATGGAATCCGTGTAGTTGGTTTCCCAGCCACGCTCCGCGGCGGCGGCCACCATGCCGTTGTAGCACGCGGCGCCCCAGCCGCCGTCCGAGATGCTCGAGTCGCAGATCATCGCGACCTTGTAAACCTTATCACCCGGGGTGTCGTTGCCATCGCCTTTGTCGCAGCCGGCGAACACCGCAAGCGCGAGACAGGCGACGAGCATGAGCGCAAGTACCTTCTTCATAATAAACTCTTTCCTCCACATTATTTGATTTTGTAATCGGGCTTGTGGCCCGTGATTACCTTTCCTCCCGATAGTAGGGCTTGCCCTTGGCCTTGGGGCCCGCGATCTTGCTGCCAAAGAGCGTGAGGGCGACGAGCGTCATCACATAGGGGATCATCTGGAAGAGCTGATAGGGGATGAGGTCCGTGCCGATCTGCAGGCGAAGCTGCAGCGCGTCAAAAAAGCCGAAGAGGAGGCACGCGAGCAGCACGCCCGAGCCCGACCAGCGGCCAAATATGACCGCCGCGAGCGCGATGAAGCCGCGTCCCGCCACGATGCCGTCCGAATAGGTGTTGACGTAGCAGGTGGTCAGGTACGCGCCGCCCATGCCCGCGAGGAAGCCGCAGATGACGCTTGCGATATACTTGTGCCGCACGACGTTGATGCCCATCGTCTCCGCCGCCTTGGGGTATTCGCCCACAGCCTTGTAGTTGAGGCCGGACTTCGTGCGGTTGAAGTAGATGGCTGTGACGATGACGAGCAGGTACACCGCGTAGACCATGGGCGTCTGGTCGAAGAGCAGCTTGCCCAGGAAGGGGATGTCCTTCAACACGGGAATGGAGACGGTTTTCATCAGCGTCGCCTGCGCGAGCGTGGAACTCACACCGAACACCACGCGGTAGATAAAGGAGGCCAGCGCCGGCGCGAAGATGTTGATGGCCATGCCGTAGACGATCTGCTGGCCGCTCAGGGTAATGGTGCAGAATGCGTACACCATGTTGACGAGCACGCCGCCCAGCGCGCCGCACAAAACGCCAAGGACGGGACTGCCCGTCCAATAGCACACGAGGAAGCCCACGAGGGCGCCGAAGGCCATGATGCCGTCAAGGCCGATGTTGACGAGTCCCGCGCGCTCCGAATAGAGCTCGGCGAGCGCCACGAACAGGAGCGGCGTCGCCATGCGCACGGCGGAGATGAGCAAATCGGAAACCGCATTCCAATTCATCGTGAGACTGCCTCCTTTTTCTCAAAAAGGTTCAAAAGAAACGCGCGCGCTCTGGGCAGGTAGAGCAAGGACGAGCCCGCGACGGCGAAGATGATGACGAGCGCCTGAATGATGTCGATCACGCTCGTGGGCACGCCCGTGCCCACCTGCATGGTCGTGGAGCCCACGCGCAGCGCCGCGAAGAAGTACGCCACGATAACCGTCGCCAATGGATGGAGCTGCGCGATGAGCGCGATGGCCACGCCGTCGAAGCCGTACCCGCTGCCGTAGCCGCTGATGAGGCGAAACTGCGTGCCAAGTATGTCGCACGCGCCGCCAAGCCCCGCGATCGCGCCGGACACGATGAACGCCGCGAGCATATAGCGCTTGACCGGCAGGCCATTGTAGCTGCTGGCCGTCTGGTTATAACCCACCGCGCGCAGCTGGAAGCCCTTTGAGGTGTTGAAAAGGAAATACCAAAGGGCGACGCCCAGCACAAGTGCCACGACGATGCCCCATGTGATGCGAAGCCCCGGCACGATGCGGCCGATTTCCGTCGCGTCCGGCACGGGCGCGGTCTGCGGCACGCTCCCTTCGCGAAGCGCGGTGGTGTAGAGATAGCCCATGAAAAGCGCGGCAACGTAGTTGAACATGATGGTCGTGATCATCTCGTTGAGGCCGCGCCATATTTTAAGGATGCCGGGGAGCAATCCCCAAAGCCCGCCCATCACCGTGCCCGCGGCGACGGCGAGAAGCGTGACCCACCAGCCCTCGTGGCCGATGAGCAAAGATACCGTGATGGCCGCCATCGCGCCGCAGAGGAACTGCCCCTCGCCGCCGAGGTTAAAAACCCCACAGCGATAGGCAAAGCAGGTACAAAGCCCGCAGAAAATGAGGGGCATGGCGCGCACGATGGTGTTTGCAAAGTTGGTCGTTGAGCCGAACGCGCCCTTGACGAGGAAGCCGATCGCCTGGAACGGGTTGGAGCCGAGGAACAGGATGATGAGCATGCCGATGACAAACGCCAGCAGTATGGACAGGGTTGGGATCAGTAAATTCAGTACCTTTGTTTTTTGCATCGCTCGCATTCCCTCCCTATTTGCCCGCCATGGCGAGGCTGATCGTTTGAATCGGCGGATTCTTGCCGGAGTATTCCCCCATGACTTTGCCCTCAAACATGACGATGATCCTGTCGGACATCTGCAGTATCTCGTCGAAGTCCGCGCTGATGAGCAGCACCGCGCAGCCCTTGTCCCGCGCGTCGATCATCATGTCGCGCACATAGCGCGTGGCGCCGATGTCAAGCCCGCGCGTGGGATGCACGGCCACAAGCAGATCGGGATGCGCCTCGAGCTCGCGCGCGAGTATGACCTTTTGTTGGTTGCCGCCGGAAAGGGAGCGTATCTCCTGATCCATGTTCTGGCAACGTATGTCGTACTTGGCGCGCATGCTTTCGGAATAGGACTTCATCGCCTTCTTCTTGAGCTGCCAGCCGTTGAAGTTGCAAAAGTCGCAGTTCTGCGTGCTTTTGAGCAAAAGGTTCTCCTCCACCGTCATGTCGCCCACAAGGCCCATACGGTTGCGGTCCTCCGGGATGTGGGAAACGCTTTGCTTGATGAAATCCGCCGCCGTAAAGCGCGAGACCGCGCAGCCCTTGAGCCTGACCTCGCCCGCCTCGGCCGCGATGACGCCCGTAACGATCTGGCTAAGCTGGCTCTGCCCGTTGCCGTCCACGCCCGCAATGCCCACGATCTCGCCGCGGCGCACGCGCATCGTCACGCCGCAAAGGCCGTTGTGCTTGCTGGTTTTGTTATAATCCACGTCGCGAAGCTCGATCACGGGCTCCCCTTCGGACTCCATTTTTTCATACGCGCACTCCACAAGCTCGCGCCCGATCATGAGGTTTGCAAGCTCGCGCCCGTCCGTTTCATTTGCGTTGAGGGTTTTGATGGTCCTGCCCGCGCGAAGGATGGTGACGCGGTCGCTCACATGCAACACTTCCCGCATCTTATGGCTGATGAAAATGATGCTCTTGCCCTCGCTCTTGAGCTTGTCTATCACCTGATAGAGCCCTTCGACCTCGATGTCCGTCAAAACGGCCGTGGGTTCGTCGAGCACGAGGATTTGTGCGCCGCGATAGAGCGCCTTTAATATTTCCACGCGCTGCTGCGCGCCCACGGAAATTTCCGTCACCTTCGCGTCTGGGTCGACGTCGAGCCCGTAGCGCGCGGAAAGCTCCATGATTTCCTTCTTGCGCGCGTCCTGTTTGATGAACACGCCCTTGTCGCGCGTATCGCCGAGGATGATGTTCTGCAGCACCGTCATGGCCTCGACCAGCATGAAGTGCTGGTGCACCATGCCGATGCCCAGCCTGACCGCCTGCGCGGGGGACTCGATGCGAACTTTTTCCCCGTTGAGGTAAATGTTGCCTTCCGTCGGCTGGTAAAGGCCTACGAGCACATTCATGAGCGTGCTTTTTCCCGCGCCGTTCTCGCCGAGCAGCGTGTGCACCTCGCCTTTCCTGACATCGAAATCGATGTCCCGATTCGCGTAAAAATCGCCGAACTGCTTGCTGATGTGCTCCATCCGCAGGATTTCGTCCATAGGCCAAGTCCCTTCCCTAAACAAACGGATATGATGTTAAGAGTATGTGCTCAAATCGGTAAAATTTAATACTATTGCAACTATAGCAAACGCTCCGTACGAAAACCGTACGGAGCGCCTGTATGGCAAAAAAAGACTTCGTCATTTTTTGAGCTTACAGGACTTGCCTGTGCCTGCGGCACGGTCGGCAATCCCTGCGGGGAAAGCCTTGGCAAGCAAGGCTTTTCGCCGCCGCCGTACATGCCGCCGTCGTCGATTCAAGCCTCCGGGGGCCGCGGCCCCCGAATCCCCCCCCCGGCCTTATGTGCCTCCTTATTTTAAGGAAAGCTTTTTCTTTTCCAGCATGCGGTAAATGGCGCCCTCCGCCCAGGCGTAATCGCTCATGAACCGCCCGTCAAAGCGGGCCACGGCGTCCGGCTTGCCCTCCCAGAAATCGTAATAGTCGCAGGAGACGAGCTCGCGCCGTATGCGGCAGCTGCCGCGCTCGCGCACGAAAATCTCCTCCGCGCCGCAGGCTTTGAGCGTATCCGCCAGCTCCTTGATGGTTCTCCTGTAGCCGGTGTTTCCTGCGGTCTTGTTCTCGTTGCCCTCGGTCAGGTGCTCGATGATGTCGTAAATGCCCACGTTTCGCCCCTCGTAATACACGCAAAGCGCCATCAATTCCTTCGCCTTGGCGGAAAGGAAGCGCACGGGCTCATTGTCCACGAGCATTTCAAAGCCGCCGAAGGTGTGGAAGTACACGCGCTTTTTCTGGCGGCTCTGCAAAAGTTTCGCCCGCCCGAGCACGTCGAGGATGTCGTCATGGTCGAAGGGCTTGAAGACCATATAGTCCGCCTTCATGCGAAAGGCCTCCACCGCAAAGCGCGGGTGCGCGGTGACGAACACGATGATGATGTCGCGGCGAAGCGCGCGCAGGCGCATCGCAAGCTCGATGCCGTTCATGCCCGGCATGTCGATGTCGAGCATGGCGAAATCCACCTCGTGTTCCTTCGCGTAGGCCTCGGCCTCGTTGGGATCGGTGAACTTGCCCACGATTTCAAAATCCCGCACGTCCTCGCACTTGCGCTCAAGAAGCTGCATATCAAGGGGCATATCGTCGACCAAAATCGTCTTCATAGTTCCTCCTCCCCCAGCGAATCCGAATAGCGAAGCACCACGCGCGTGCCGCGCCCGGGCTCGCTCTCAACCTCTATCGCGCAGCCGGGATACTGGCTCATGCGCGCGCGGATGTTGGCGATGCCCACGGAATGATTGCTCGTATCGTCCCCGGGTGCGAAGCCCACGCCGTCGTCCGCGACCTCCACCTCGTAGCAGCCCTCGCCACGGCGAAGCGTCACGCGCACAACGCCGCCGCCGACCTTGGGCTTTATGCCGTGGATGATAGCGTTTTCCACGATGGGTTGTATGGTGAGGATGGGGATGAGGAAATCCGCGTCGAACACGTCGTACTCCACCGCGAGCCTGCCCTCGAGCTGAATCTCGTTGATTTCCGCGTAGGCGCGCACGGAGCGCATCTCCTCCCGGAAGGGCACCAGCCCGTCCTCGGCGATGACGCTGTCGACCTTGAAGCGCAAAAAGCGCGAGAAGTTTTCCGTCATCTTATAGGCCGCCTCCGACTTGAAGACGATGAGCGCCTGAATGGAGTTGAGCGTGTGGTAGAAAAAGTGCGAACTGATCTGGGTGAGCAGCACGCTTGTACGGTCGTACTCGAGCTGCTTTTGCAGCGCGCTGATGCGGTCCTGCGCGGCCTCATGCTCCATGCGGCGGATCGTCGTATAGGCGGACACGCCCAGCGCCGCGGCAACGCTCAGCGCCAGGCTCAGGGCGGCGCTGAGCCACACGCTCGTCTGCATGTACCAGGGCTTTTCGGGATATACGGTGACGTGCCACTCCGTATTATAAATCGGGAACGCGTAGTCGAACCCGCGCTCGATTGCGCCCTCGCCCGAGGTGAGTATGCTCTGGCTGATGCCCGTGTCCGGATTCACGCGCCAAATCCTGCAGGCGAAGCCCTGCGCGTGCAGGTTCTCCACGGAGCTCATGCCCTCGAGCACGGCAGGATAGTTGAGCGTGACGGAGACAACGCCCCAGAACGAGCCGTTGAGGTAGACCGGCAGCCTGCCCGCGATGCCCATGCCGCCCTGCACGAGGGTGAAGGGCCCCGCCATGATCATGGCGCCGCGCTCTATGGCGGCCTGCGCCTCCCTGTCCCCCGCGCTTCCCCCGGTGAGGTCGTGGCCGACGACGCTCTCATTGCCCTTGAGCGGGTAGACGTTGGTCACGATGCCGCCCGGCGCGAGCAAAACATTTCGCACGTCGCGCTCGCTCACGAGCAGGCGCGCCACCTTTTCAAAGCCTTCCGTGGAGCCGTTGTTCTGCACAACGAAGGCCTCGAGCGTCTTCGCCTTGCTCATCTGCACGCTGAGCACCTCGTAAACCTGGGCGCTGACGGTGCTGGCGATATAGCGCAGCTGCTCGTCCTCGCGCGCCGAGCGCCCGTGCTCGATATAGAAAGACATGCCGGCGAACATGGCGAGCGCGAAGAAAAAAGCGGCGACAACCGCGACCGTGATCCGCACTTTGCCCATATGCCGCCCGCCTTTCCAAGCTTTTTGCTCTTTTTGCTTTTACCATCATTATAAATAAAATGCGCAATGCGCGCAATGCGGCGCGCCCTTTCCCACGGCGCGGCGGCATGTGAAATTTGCCCGCGGATTTAACTTTTTACAGAGGATATACGACATAAATAGTATAAAACTTTGCCTCGCGCCATTCGGCGCGGCACGATGCTGTCACAGGCGTTATACATAACGCCTGATACGATATTGCAAAACGCAATACCATTTGAATGGGACAGGAGATATGCTAAAAAAGCCCGGCACGGAAAAAATGTATTATTTCTCGGACAAGCTGCAAAAGCAGCTTGCGCGGATACCGGGCTACCCCCTCACGGTGGTGGAGGCGCCCTCGGGCTTTGGCAAGACCACGGCCATCCGGGAATACCTGAGGGAAAACCTGCCCCCCGAAGCGCGCGAATATTGGTACACCTGCCTGGGCGAATCTCCCGCCGTGGCGTGGAAGGGCATCTGCGAGCTTTTGGCCAACGCGAATCAGGAGATCGCCGCCAACCTCAAAAGCCTCGAGCTGCCCACCATGGACACGCTTTTGTACATGATGGCGATCCTTCGGGAATTCGAGTGCGAGCGGGAAACGTACCTCGTCATCGACAATTACCACCTTGTGGACTTCGATATCCATCGGGAGCTGATGAGCGTGTTCGCCATGCACACAAGCCCCAATCTGCACATCATCTTCATCACCCAACAGCTCGGCCTGAACCAGCATTTTTCCATACACGACGCCAACATCCATACCATCAGCGCGCCCGCCTTCTTCTTCGACAGGCAGGGCACGGCGAGCCTTTTTCGCATGGAGGGCATACGCCTGGGTGAGAGCGAGCTGGAGAGCGTGTTCATGAGCACGGACGGCTGGGTGTCCGCCCTGCGGCTGCAGATCATCAACTATGAGCAAACGGGCTCCTTCAACTATTCCGCGGACGTTGAGCAGCTGGTCGAGACCGCGATATGGAACAGGCTCGCGCCCAAGGAAAAGGACTTTTTGCTTGCGGTTTCCGTGATGGAAAGCTTTACGGCGCGCCAGGCCGCCGTCATGACGGGCGCGGAACCCCTTTGTGAAAACATCAGGGAGCTGCTTCGCACCAACGATTTCATACGCTATTTCCCGGAAAAAGGCGTCTACACCATACACAGCATACTGCTCGATTATTTGAGGAACCGGTTCTATTATCACCAGCCGGAGGAGTTCCAAAAAAGGACGCTGCGCCTCGCGGGGCAGGCCTGCGCCGGCGCTTCCCAATATTGCGACGCGGCAAAGTTCTTTTACACGATCAGGGATTTCGACGCGATACTCTCGCTCCCCTTCACCCATGCCTACCTCGACCGGCAAAAGGAAAACCATCCGCCGGAGACGACCGTGCGCATACTCGCGCAATGTCCGGATGAAATCAAGTGCAGATATCCGCAGGCGATGCTGCTCTTTGGCTACTGCATGCTCATGCACGGGCAGGCCGAAGCATACGGGGACATCTGCCGGATACTGGAGCGCGTCATCGGGCAGGGGGACGGCTCCTCGCCGCAAGCGCTGCGCGAGATCGAGGGCGAGTATCTCCTGCTGCGCTCTTTTGACGCTTATAACGACTTAAACAGGATGCGCGAGGGCCAGGCAAGCGCGTATAAGGCGCTGGGCGGCCCATCCAAAATGCTGCCGCTCGATTTCGCGTTTGCCTTTGGCGCCACCTCCCTTTTGAGCGCCCACTGGCGCGCGCCCGGCACGCTCGATGATACGCTGCGGGACATGGACGAATATATGGCGCAACACGCGCGCCTGACGCAGGGGCACGGCTCCGGCGCAGAGAGCGTTTTGCGCGCGGAAGCCATGCTCGCCCGGGGCGAGGACGACGAAGCCGAAATACTCTGCCACAAGGCGCTCTACAACGCGCGCAGCCACCGGCAGACGGGCATCTGCATGTGCGCGGAGCTGCTGCTCGCGCGCATCGCAATACTGCGCGGGGACGCGCAGGGTTATCTGAACGCACTCGAGAACATCGGCCGCTGCGCGCAAGAGTCCGATAATCTGTACATATTGCGCATGGCGGACATATGCCTCTCCACGCTTTCCCTCCTGCTTGGCAGCACGGATGGCGTGGCGGGCTGGATACGGGACGTGACCTATATGCGCCAGGCGCTCTACGCGCCCGTCGTCCCCCTCGCCCAGAGCATCCATTCCCACGCGCTGCTCACGGAGAAACGCCATAACGAGCTTTTGGGCATCGCCCAGTCCGCCATGGATATGGCCGCGGGCATGCATTATCTGATGCCGCAAGTTCATGAACGCATATTCCTCGCGCTTGCAAAGCGGGCCTCCGGGAACGCCGCCGGGGCGCGGGAGCATCTTCAAAAAGCGCTCATGCTGGCCCTGCCCGATAAAGTTTACCTCCCCTTCGCCGGGCACGCGGGCATGGAGGAGCTGATTTCCGACTTGATGGCGAACTCCTGCGCGCTCAAAAACACCGGGCAGCGCACAGGGCCGCCGGATGCGCAGGCGCTTGCGCCCGCGGACATGGCGGAAGGGCTTGCCGCCGTCAGGGAGCTTTGCCGCCGCCAGAAGGCGGGCGTCGCCGCCGTAAACAAGGCGCTTCTCCAGACGAAGTCGCCGCTCACGCCGCGCGAAAGGGAAATCGCCCGGCTTGCCCGCGACAGGCTCAGCGCCCGGGAGATTGCCCAGCGGCTCTATATCGCGGAAACGACCGTGCGCGCGACGCTTCGCAGCGTCTACAGCAAGCTCGGCGTGCACTCGAAGGCCGAACTCAACCAGAAGGAGTTCTGACAGGATTTGAGAAAATACTACAAAATGGAGTATGTGCGCGCGGCGCAACTGCTATATGCTTTTTATGGGGAATTATCATGCGCCCCGCCTTGCGCGCATATTTCCGGCGCGCGCCGCAAGGGGGGGGGGGCTCGGATCAGGCGTTTCAATCTCACGGGAGTGAGTTGCAGGATAATGAGAATTTCATGAGGATTTGAGGAGGAAGCAGCTTGGATAAGGATTCTACATACGAACCGATGCTGGATATATTCATATACGAAACCGCCCAGAACATCGAGCAGCTTGAGGAGGCCATACTCGCAAGCGAAAAGGCGGGCAGTTTTTCGGCGGATACGGTGAACAACATCTTCCGCATCATGCACACCATCAAGGGCTCCTCGGCCATGATGATGTTCAACAACATCGCCTCCCTTTCCCACGCCATGGAGGATCTGTTCTACTTTATCCGCGAGGAAAAGCCGGAAAACATGGATTTTCCCCTCCTTTCGGATCTGGTGCTCGGCGGCGCGGACTTCATCAAGCTGGAGCTTGAGAAGGTCAGGAACGCGGACAACCTCGACGGCGACCCCTCCGACCTCATCGGGAATATCGAGGGCTTCCTCTCCTGCATAAAGGGGGACGCACCCGCGGCGGCCGCGCCCAAAGCGCAAGAGGAAGCGGCGCAGCAGCAATACTACATCTCCGCGAGCAAAACAGCAACGGGCGAGCAGAAGGGATACGAGGCGGTCGTTTATTTCGAGGAAGACTGCGGGATGGAGAACATACGCGCCTTCGCCATCGTCCACAACCTCAAGGACGTCGTGGAGGATTTCCGCTATTATCCCGAAAACATCATCGACAACGGCGACAGCGTGCGCCTGATACGCGAGCAGGGCTTCCGGCTCGTAATCATCACCGAGAAGAGCCTTCGTGAAATACACGACTTCCTCGCGAGCACCGCTTTCGTGCGCGACCTCGAGGTAACAGAGGTTGCGATCGGACGGATTGCCGAGCAGTTCAGCGCGCCCCGCAACGCCGTCGTCCAAGAATCCGCAATCAAGGTGCCCAAGATTCAGGAGCAGGCGCAGGAATTGAGCCAGGTGGAAAGCAAGGGCGCTCACCAGAGCATCATCAGCGTGGACGTTGTGAAGCTCGACAAGCTGATGGATCTCATGGGCGAGATGGTGATCGCGGAAGCGATGGTCACGCAGAACCCCGAACTGGAGGCGATGAAGCTCAACAGCTTCTACAGGGCCGCGCGGCAATTGAGGAAGATCACCGACGAGATGCAGGACATGGTCATGTCCATACGCATGGTTCCCCTCTCCGCCACCTTCCACAAGATGCACCGCATCGTGCGGGACATGAGCCGCAAGCTGGGCAAGGACGTCGAGCTCAAGCTCATCGGCGAGAACACCGAGGTGGACAAGAACATCATCGAGCACATTTCCGATCCGCTCATGCACCTTGTGCGAAACGCGGTCGATCACGGAATCGAAAGCCCCGAGGAGAGGCTGGCTGCGGGCAAGCCCAAGGCCGGGCAGGTGGTGTTGGAAGCGAAAAACGCAGGCAGCGACGTGCTCGTGAGCGTGCGCGACGACGGCAAGGGGCTGAGCAAGGACAAAATCCTCATGAAGGCCAAAGCCAACAACCTCCTTGTGAAGCCCGCGGGCGAGATGACGGACAAGGAAATTTACAACCTCATCTTTTTGCCCGGTTTTTCCACCAACGAAAGCGTGACGGAATTCTCCGGGCGCGGCGTGGGCATGGACGTGGTCGTCAAAAACCTCGAGGCGGTGGGCGGCGCGGTCTCCGTGGACAGCGTCGAGGGCGCGGGCACCGTGACGCTGCTCAAAATCCCCCTGACGCTCGCCATCATAGACGGCATGAACATCCGCGTGGGCCGCTCGAAGTACACGCTGCCCACGACCTCCATC
>JAEWMV010000036.1 GCA_023393045.1 Bacillota bacterium
GCCCACGAAGCAGAGCTTGGGCCTGGCGTCCGGATTCTTCCATATGACGGGATAGCCCTCCTTCACGCGCTTTAGCTCCGCGTCATCTATCACATAGACCTTTGCGCCCTCACGGATGAGCGCCTCGCCCTTTTCCTTCGCCTCGGGCGTGAGCCCTGCGATGTGGTAAAGCCCCACCGCGCCGTTTGATGCGCTCGCCGCGCCGAAGTCCTTGAGGTACGCCTTGGCCTCGTCGTTGAGGTCGTTTCCGAGGAACGCGTCTAGTCCTTTGACATAAGGCACGTCCTCCATGACCTTCATGCCGATGGCGGAGCCGAGTATCTGCGCCTCCGGCTTCTTTGTGGTTTTCACCTCGACCACCCATGTGGCCATGCGCCCCTCGTCCGTCAAAAAGCCAAAGTAGGGCACAAAGCCCACTATGCTGCCAAAAAGCTCTATGATGCCGGAATTGCGGTTGCAGCGCGCGCCCAAAACGCTGTTGGCATAGACCACGGCGCTGCTTTCCGCCCAGCTCAATACGTCCCCCTCCTTGGGGGTGTTGCCCACCTCATCCATATAGCAGGTGCAGGTGAACGCATCCTCGCCGAGGATGCCAAGCTTCATGAGCTGCGCCTCGTAATCCTCCTGCTTGCCGTACATGAACTTGAAAACGAGGTCCTGCAGGAGGTTCGAGGGCACGTTTTTATCGAGCGGGCGCGGATCTGCGCTGAACTTTTGCCCGGAGAGCGCACCGCCCTCTATGAGGGTGTCCATGAGCGCGTACACGGGCTTCATCACGGAAAGGCCGAAGCTCGTCACGATGTGGCCGAATTCCCCGGTGACGGGCACCATCTTTTCGGCCCCGAAGGTTTCCCCGTAGAGGACGAGGGTCTTCATCACCTTGGCCTTCACTTCGCCCAAGCTGCCGTCCAATATGGCCTGCTGCTCGGGCGTGAGAATCATATTCGCCATGCTGCCGCCTCCTTATATCTTCGTCGCGAGGGCGTAGGCCGAGCGCGTGGCCTCGTGCACCTTTCCCGCGCTGAAGCTGTCCCCGATGTTATAGAGTTCCGGCGCGGCGTGCGCCTTTTGCGCCTCGAAAAAGAGTGTGTCGTCCGGCCTGCCGCCCGTGGCGAGTATCACGAGGTCGGCTTCAAGCACCTCGTCCTTCAGTTCCTCGCCAAGCTTGGGTGCGAGCGGGTTCTCGATGTTCCTAGGCAAAATGGGGCTCCATGTGTTGTAGGGGTCGGGCACGTTTTTGTGCGTGTTGCGCGCGATTTTCACCTTGCCCGCTTCCAGCCCCGTCACCTTGGCGCAGTTGATGAGTTCCACGCCCGCCTTCTTTAAATAATAGATCAGGTGGCCGCGGTTGGCGGTGCAGGTGCCGTCCATGAAGTAGGGCAGCATCTCGACCACCTTCACGTCCATGCCCTTTTCATATTTTAGATAATAGGCCGTCTCGCACCCCACCACGCCGCCGCCGATGACGACGGCCCTCTTCTTGCCCGCGATGCGCGGGTCGTCCATGAGCGCGTCCACGGCCTGCACCGCGCCTATTTCATTGATGCCCGGTATGGGCGGCACGGCGTTTTTCGTGCCCACGGCAAAGATCACCGCGTCGTAATGGGCGTCCTTCAATTCCTGCGCGCTCATCGCCGTGTTGAGCCGGAGGTTGATTTTGCCCTGCGCCGCGGCCTTCTCCACCTCGCGCTCAAGGTAGCGGCGGTAATTGTCCACATCGAACTTGATGCGCGGGCGGCTGCCGGGGATGATCCTGCCGCCGATGGCGGGGCCTTTCTCGATGAGGTCCACCGCATGCCCGCGCGCGGCGGCCGTGAGCGCGGCGACGACGCCCGCGGGCCCCGCGCCGACGACGGCGATCTTCTTTTTGACCTCGGCCGGGGCGGGGATAGCGGGGTAAACGTCCTCAAAGGCGGTCCTGGGATTGACCGCGCACTGCGGATGCCCGCCGTCCACAAACTCGTTGATGCAGCCCTCCTGGCAGCCGATGCAGGGGATGATCTCCCGCACCCGGCCCGCGTACGCCTTGTTGGGCCATTCCGGGTCGGCAAGCAGGGGCCGCCCGAGCATGATCATGTCCGCACGTCCCTCGCGCAGCGCCCTTTCCGCCATGTCCGGGTAGCCGAGCTTGCCCACGGCCACGACGGGAATTTCCGCGCCCGCGTTGGAGAGGATGCTGTTATCCTTAAAGTACCTTTTTGCGGTTTCCGCCATCTCGAGGAAGCAGCCTGCCGGCATGCTCGAGGGGGGATGGGGGAGCCACCAGTTGTCATAACAGCCCAAGTCCACGTCGAACATATCCACGCCCGCCTCCACGAGGTGCTTCATGTAAACGAGCGTATCCTCTATGGTGCGGCCGTTCTTGAACTTGCGAAGCGAGGGCACTTTGTCCATATCCTCGCCATAGGTCTCGTTGAGCGCGAGGGAGAGGTCGATGCGATACATGATGGGGTAGCAGGGGCCCGCGCGGCGGCGTATCTCGCGGATGAGGTCGATGCCAAAACGCTCCGCGTCCGCGTACCGGCCAAGCTTCCTCCTGTTAAAGGCGGGGTTTGTGAGCTGCTCAAGCAAATACCCTTCGTGCCCGTGCAGGTATACGCCGTCGAGCCCGCAGGCCATTGCGTCCGCCGCGGCCTGTCCCGCGTTTTTGATGATCTTTCTGAGTTTGGCGTCGGACAGGCGCGCGCAGGGGATCTGCGGGATGTAAAAGTTGGGGTTGAAGGAGGCGGACACCGGGAACTTCAGCTCGTTGATGAGGCACTGCGGATTGCCCACGCGCCCGAGGCCGGGGGTGAGCTGCACGAATATCTTCGCGCCGAAGCTGTGGCAGCCCTGCGCGAGATCGCGCCAGCCCGCAAACACCGTGCGGCTGCGGTCAATTCTCGGAAAATAGGAAAGGTGGCCGAGCTCGGTGATGGAATTGTCTATGCCGTGGCTGATGGGGATGAGCCCCGTTGTAATGAGTCCCACGCCGCCCTTGGCGCGCGCGATGAAGTATTGGATCATCTTGTCGTTGGGGCGTCCGGTTTCCTCCGCCATGTCGATGTTGCCCATGGGCGCCATCACGAGGCGGTTCTTGATGGTGGTGCGGTTCACCTTAATGGGTGAAAACATCGCGTCGTAAGGATACAGCTCCTGCGTCATCAGGCCCGTGCCGCCCGGACAGTTGACAAGCTTTTCGTCGCCCGCCCAGCTTCCGTAGCCGTCCACGAGCCTTTGCACAGTTTTGTCCAGCTTCATAGAAACCTCCTGTATGCATATTCCGCCAACGCGGTTGAACTAAGTTTGATAATTTGATAACGATATATACAGTATAACGCCAAACGGCCGAAAATAACAGTAGGGGCGCGTGTTATATCCGCCCAAATTCAGGGAATTGCCAACGGGCGGCGGGGTATGCCGCCGCATAAATTGCAGGGGCGGATATGATATCCCCGCCGCATTCAATATCCGATGATCGTTTCCAGCGCCGTATCCCTGTTGTTCAGGTAATCCTCAAAGGTTTGATAAACATATATGTCCGGCAGCAGGGCGTCCGCCTCATATTCGGGCCACATCGAACTAAACGCCTGTGAGACCCTGAAGCCGATGCCCGAATTGGGGAGGGTATAGCGCAGCGCGTAACCGAAGAAGTCCGGCGGCTGGCCGGCCGGCTCGCCCACCAGCACGGCGTTTTCCGCGTGCTTTTTGAGCAAGGTCGCCAACGTTGTCGCGGCCGATGTTGATCCCCCATCGATGAGAATGTACACCGTGCCGACAAGGTCTCGGTTATAATTGAGCGCGCGGATAAAAGTGTCATAATATTCCGGCACATAACCGCCCGGATTCCCGCGCAAGTCGATCACGAGCTTTTCTACGCCGGGCGTTTGCTGCAAAGCTTCGATAAAGTCCATTTGAAATTGCCTGAAGAGAAGACCCTCTTCCGTGCAATCGCTGTGCCGCAAATACATCATATCGTCCTCGGGAAGGTATTCGTACCAGCCGTATTGATCCTCGTGCGCGTACATCAGGAGTTTTTCCTTATCGACCATGCATTGCACCGTTTCCATCGCTTCATACTCATCCTGCGTGACCGCTTCAACTTTTACGCTGAAACGTTTGCCCTGCGCGTCGATAAAGGTAAATTTCGCCGCATCCTTGTTTTTGCCTATGACATCCACAAACTGCAGCGCTTCTTTTTTGTAGCACAGGCCGTCGTAGCGCACATCGACCGCGTTCAAAATCAGATATTGCTCGTTTTCATGCGGGATGAGCTTTTCAAAGCGCCTGAGGATTTCGTCTATAGCGACGCCGTTTATGGCAACCAGCTTACAGGCTAAAGTCCGCTCCAGCTCTTTGGGCGCACGCACGTTATAATAAGCAAAGCCCCCGTCGTCAAAAAACGGAATGAAGTAAAAGGGAAAAATATCGCCCGCAGGCACGCTGATATTGGAATGAACGTCCCCCAGCGACGCCACGAGTTCCGCCAGTTTGTACGGAATCTCAAAATCCTCAAGCTGCGGTATGCGCGCGATCAAATCGTTGACGCCCGTAATAAAGCAAGCCCGGAGCGCTTCGTCATAATACACCGCCCTTTTAAACGATCCGCTCCCGCCCATATATGTGTTTTCGGCGTAAGTATCACACTCCCTGTCAACGAGCAGCGGGTGCCCCTGCACTCCATAAAGGAACGTGTGCGCAAAAAAGACGACGTCCTTCTCCCAATCCCTGTCCCGGCCTTCTTCCAGTTGATACTCATAATCGAACACGCTGCCGGTGAAAGGCGTGAGTGCGACGG
This sequence comes from Bacillota bacterium, assembly GCA_023393045.1. Taxonomy (GTDB): domain Bacteria; phylum Bacillota; class Clostridia; order Christensenellales; family CAG-138; genus Phil1. The sequence continues at coordinate 4,778 of JAEWMV010000036.1, forward strand.
GCTGCTCAGTTTTTATGCCGCATGATACGAGCATGAGCGTATTGCAGATCAGCAACAAAACGGCGGTCGCTCTTTTGATCGGATTCATCTTCGGCACCTCAGATATGTTTTTCTTATGCTATTGTGACAGCATGTAAATTATATCAATCCATAGAATAAAATGCCAGCCGGGGGCGGATTATATATCCGCCCGAATTTAAGTTGCTGACAGTTTGGCAAACACTCTCCGTTTTGCCCGGTTGCGGCGCAACGCGACGCGCCGCTTGTTATCCCGGCTAAAAGAGGTTATAATAACTTATCTATCATGTTAGGGGTAATCTTGAGCTTTGACGGATAAAAAAGGCGAATCCGGAAAATATATCGCGCTTGGTTTGTTGATTGGCGCGCTCGCGGCACTCGCGAGCGTTTATGTGCCTTACGCCTCGCTGGCGGCGCCCGCCTTCCTCGCGTTCGTATTCGCGGCATGGGGAACGGCCGGCATCGTTTCCGCACTCACGGGCGCGCTCGCCGCGACCCTGCTTACGCTCGATGTTGCGGATGCCGCGTACACGCTCTCGCTCTACCTGCCCGCGTCGCTCATCATGGGCTGGGTCATCCGCGAAAACAAGCCGTGGCGCGCGGCCGTGTCCATCTCCGCGCTCGCGATGGGCGTGGCGCTGTATCTGAACATGAGCCTGCCCTACATGCTCGAGGGGAGCAATCCTTTCGAGGCGGTGCAAAAGGCAATCGGCGCGCTCGCCGCCCAGATGTCCGCCGAGATGCAGGCGCTCTATCCTGCCGACGCGCAGGGCCTCCAACTCATCAAGGAGACGTTCGCGAGCATCGAGGAGATCGCGCCTCAACTGATGATGTACCTCGTGTGCGGCCTCGCGATGCTTTTTGCGCTCATGGACGTAGTGATTGCCCGCGCGCTTTTAAAGAAGACGGAGACGACGCTTCGCCCCATGACGCACTTCGCGCTCTGGCAGTTGGGCGGCCATTACATCCATGTGACCATTGCCGCCATCGCGGGTACGGCCGCGGTGTTCATCCTCGGGCTTGACAATGCGGACGCGGTGTTCGCCGCCGCCTCGGGCATCGTGATGATGCCCCTCATGCTCATGGGCGTGTGCTATATGGAATTCACGCTCAGGATGAGCCCGAAAAAAAGCGCCGGCCGCCGCGTCGCCTTCTATATTTTCACGGCGTTTCTGCTGCCCTATTCGCTGATATTTTTAGGGCTGGCGGACAGGTTCACCAAAGTGAGGCGGCATTACACCACCAAGAAAAAGACCGACGGGGAGTAAAACGCAAGCATGAAGCTCAGACCGCAAAACGCGCTCATACCCTTCGGCGTCGTCTCGCTCCTTCTGGGCGCGTGGCTTTTCGTGCTCACGCGCACATGGTGGCACGGGGCGCTCGCCCTCGCGCTTTGCCTGCTCTCCCTCGCAATCAGCACCATCATACTCGGCGCGTACCGAAAAAAGCTCGGGCGCGAGTTTGACGACATTTTTAAAACCAACGCCTCCGCCTCCGCGCAGATCATGAACACGCTCACCATCCCCGCGCTCATTTTCGACGCGGACGGGCGCATCATCTGGGCCAACAAGTCCTTTCGCCAGATACACGACGGGCGCGACATACGGCGCATCCTGCCCGGCTTCGACGCGCGCTTCCCCACGCAGGCGCTCTCCTTCGAGCATGCGGGCAGCACCTATCAGGTGATGAGCCTGCCCGTCAAACGCGAGCATCCGGGGGCGAAGAGCCTCATTTTCCAATACTGGCTCGACCGGACCGAGGCGCTCCATTACACGCGGCTCTATGAGGAGAACATGCCCACGGTGGCCCTCATCTACGTGGACAATTACGAGGAGCTCGCGGCCGACAAGCTCTTTCGCCGCAACTCCGTTTTGAGCGAGGTGGAAACCAAGGTCGGCGAGTTGGCCGCCTCCGTGCAGGGCTCTTACCGCCGCTATGAAAACGCGCGCTTCATCTTGCTCTTTGAGGCGAAATACCTGCCGGAGCTTGAGAAGCAGCGCTTCCCCCTGCTGGAGAGCGCCCATTTAATCGAAACGGGCACGGAGCAGCCCGTCACGCTCTCCATCGCCGTGGGCGCGGAGGAGCGGGTCATGCGCTCCGACGAGAGCGCGCGCGAGGCCATGGAACTGGCCCTCGGGCGCGGGGGAGATCAGGCGGTGGTCAAGCACGGCATCAACTATACCTTCTACGGCGGCAAGCGCCAGGTGAGCTCGCCCAAGCAGTCCCGCGTGAAAACGCGGCTCTTCGCCAAAGCCCTGCGGCAATTGATGGAAAATTCCGACCAAGTGCTCATCATGGGCCACAACTATCCCGATATGGACTGCATCGGCGCGGCGCTGGGCCTCATGCGCTGCGCGGCGAGTTTGGGCAAGCGCGCCTACTATGTGCTCGATGAATCCAACAGCACCATAGACGGCGCCATGGACGCCATGGCGGGCAGCAAGCAGTACCACGAGAGCGTCATACCCGTGGAGCAGGCGCTGCAGCTCATCCGCCCAAGCTCCGTCGTCGTCGTCGTGGATACGCAGCGCGAGAGCTCCGTGCAGTCCATCAAGCTCTATGAGAGCGCGACGAAGACCGTCGTGATCGATCATCACCGCCGCCCCGTGGACGCGCTCGCAAACCCCACCCTCAACTATCTGGAGGCCGGGGCCTCCTCCACCTGCGAGATGGTGACGGAAGTGCTCCAATACTTCGACGACGACCTGCGGCCCACCGCCTTCGAGTGCAGCGCGCTGCTCGCGGGCATGACCATGGACACCAAGTCCTTTTCCATCAACACGGGTGCGCGCACCTTCGAGGCCGCGGGGTTTTTGCGCAAATGCGGCGCGGACACGAGCATGGTCAAGCTCATGTATCAGGATGAGATGCAAAACTTCCGCAACCGCGCGCAGGTGGTGCAAAACGCGCTCATCATGGATCAGGGCATCGCCATTTCCACCTGCCCGCACGACATGCCGGACAACGCCCTCATCGCCGCGCAGGCGGCGGACGCGCTCCTCTCCATCAAGGGGATACAGGCCTCCTTCGTGCTTGCGGACGCGGGCGGCTCGGTGATGGTCAGCGGCAGGAGCTTAGGCTCCGTCAACGTGCAGATCATACTCGAGCGCATCGGCGGGGGCGGCCACCTCACCGTGGCGGGCGCGCAGCTCCACGGCATGACGCTCGACGAGGCCGTGAAAACCCTCATGGACAGCATACAGACCTATTTGAAGGAGGCAGGAAGCGAATGAAGGTCATTTTGCAAAAGGACGTAAAGAGCCAGGGCAAGGCGGGGGAAATCGTCAACGTCAGCGACGGTTACGCCCGCAACTTCCTCATCCCGCAGGGGCTCGCCCTTCCGGCGGACGCGAACAGCATCAACGCCGCCAACATCAAAAAAAGCGCGGACGCGCACAGGCTCGACATGCAAAAGCAGCGCGCCAAGGCGCTTGCGGCAGAGATGAGCGACCTCACGGTGAAGGTGCGCGCCAAGGCGGGGGAAAACGGCAAGCTCTTTGGCTCCATCGGCGCGGCGGAAATCGCGGCGGCTTTGAAGCAGCAGTACGGCCTCGAGGTGGACAAGAAAAAGATCAGGCTCGACGAGCCCATCAAAACGCTCGGCACGACCAAGGTTTCCGCGCACCTCTATGAAAACGCGGACGCGAAATTTTCCGTCGAGGTTCTGCCCATAGAGGCGTAAGAGGTTTGTGAGGTAATATGGAACAGCACCCGCGCATCCCCCCGCACAGTATGGAGGCCGAGAAGAGCGTGCTTGGCAGCATGCTCATTTCGCGCGACGCGACAGAGCTTTCCTGCGAGATGCTCCGCGCGGAGGATTTTTACGCCGCCGCGCACAGGGATATTTTCGAGGCGATGTTCTCCTTAAACGCGCGCGGCGAGGCGGTGGACAGCGTCACCGTCATCGACGCGCTCGAGCGCGCGGGCAAGCTCGCCGCCGTGGGCGGCGTGGGGTATGTGACGGAGCTTTCCCTCTTCGTGCCCAGCGCCGCGAACGTGAGCCATTATATCCACATCGTCGAGGACAGGAGCGTGCTGCGCCAGCTCATCAAGGCGGGCGGGGAAATCACGCGGGAAGCGCAGGAAAACGCCGCCCCCATCAACGAGATACTCGACGGCGCGGAGCGGCGCATCTTCAACATATCGATGAAAAAGAGCGAGGATACCCTCGTGCACATCGAGCAGACCGCCATGGAAACGTATTTGCACATTGGCGAGTTGATGCGCACAAAAGGCTCCCTCTCCGGCGTGCCCACGGGCTTCACCGATCTCGATAAGCTCACCTCGGGCCTGCAAAAGAGCGACCTCATCATCGTCGCCGGCCGCCCGTCCATGGGCAAAACCTCCTTCGCGATGAACATCGCCCAGTACGCGGCCACCAAGGGCCGGAAAAAGGTGTGCGTGTTTAACCTTGAGATGAGCCGCGAGCAGCTTGTCAGGAGGCTGCTGTGCGCCAACGCGGGCGTGGACATGCACCGCGTCAACACGGGCGAAACCACGGAGGACGATTTGTTAAAGCTCTCCGAATCGCTCGAGGAGCTTTCCGCCGCCGACATCTATATCGACGACACGGGCGGCGTGAGCGTGGCGGACATAAGGAGCCGCTGCCGCCGCCAGAAGACGCGCACGGGGCTTGACATGGTGATCATCGACTACCTGCAATTGATGGAGCTGACCTCCAACTCCGGCAGCCGCGTGACGGATATTTCCGAAGCGACGCGCTCACTCAAAATACTCGCCCGCGAGCTGGATGTGCCCATCATACTGCTCTCGCAGCTCTCGCGCGGCCCCGAAACGCGCAAGGACGACAACCACCGCCCCGTCATGGCCGACTTGCGCGAATCCGGCGCAATCGAGCAGGACGCGGATATGATCATGCTGCTCTACCGCCCCGCGGTCTACGCCGCGAAGGACGATATAGAAGCGCTTTCCGATAACACGGCGGAAATCATCGTGGCCAAGCACCGCAACGGCCCCACCGCCGTGGTGACGCTCGCCTGGCAGAGCGCGTACACCCGCTTTACCAACCGCACCTTAAGAAATCAATAGCCGCGAACACAGGCGAAAAGGGATAACTGCCCCGGCGCGTATTCATTTATCATATACCGCGCCGCCGGGGTTGATATAATCATAACTTTATTTATGGAGGACTTGTAATGCCACTGTTCAAAAAATGCGAGGAGTACACCTATATCCGCGACCTTGTCCGGGAGGGCGTATATCCTTATTTCCATGAACTCGAAACCAAGCAGGACGTCGAGGTCGTGATGGACGGCAAGCGCCGCATCATGCTCGGCAGCAACAATTACCTCGGCCTCACCGTCCATCCGGACGTGGTGCAGGCCGGGGTGGACGCCATGCTCAAATACGGCACGGGCTGCTCCGGCTCGCGTTTCCTCAACGGCACGCTCGATTTGCACAACATCCTTGAGGCGGAGCTTGCGGCTTTCGTGGGCAAGGGCGCGTGCGTCACCTTCTCCACCGGCTTCCAGGCAAATCTCGGCATCATCAGCGCGCTTTGCGGACGCAACGACCATGTGTTGAACGACCGCGAGAACCACGCCAGCATCTACGACGGCTGCAAGCTGAGCTATGCGACCGTCCACCGCTACCGCCACAGCGACATGGAGGATTTGGAAAAGCGCCTCGCGGCGCTGCCCATCGACGCGGGCAAGCTCATCGTGACGGACGGCGTGTTCAGCATGAGCGGGGATGTCTGCCGCCTGCCCGAGATCGTGGCGCTTGCCAAGAAATACAAGGCGCGCGTCATGGTGGACGACGCCCACGGCTTCGGCGTGCTGGGCGAGGGCGGCCGCGGCACGGCGAGCTTCTTTGGCCTCACGGACGAGGTGGACGTGATCATGGGGACATTCAGCAAATCGCTTGCGAGCCTTGGCGGCTTCATGCTCGCCAGCCCCGAGGTTGCGGAATTTGTGCGGCACAGCAGCAGGCCCTTCATCTTCAGCGCATCCATACCGCCCGCCAACTGCGCCACGGCCACCGCCGCGCTGCATGTGATTGAAAGGGAGCCGGAGCGCGTGGCGCGCCTTGGCGACCTTGCGGAATACTACCGCGCGGGGCTCCATAAGCGCGGCATCGCCACCATGCAGGCGGAAAACGCGCGCGTGCCCATCATCCCCATCTATACGTACGACCCCATGCGCACGCTGCACATCAACAAGACCCTTTTCGACGAGGGCGTATACGTCAACCCCGTTTTGCCCCCCGCGACCGCGCCGGGCGAATGTTTGCTGCGCACCTCCCTCATGGCCACCCATACGGAGGCGATATTGGACGAGGCCATGGACATCATCGAGAAGGTGATCAAAAATGCCGGAGAATAAGGCGGCCAAGCGCGTCGTCGCCGTGACGGGCGGCTCGGGCGGCATCGGCCTCGCGGCGGCGAAGATGTTCGCCGATCGCAGCGATACCGTCTACTCCCTCTCGCGCGGCGCGCCCTCGGACGCGCGCATCCTCCACATCCCCACCGACGTGACGGACGAAGCCTCCGTGGAGGCCGCATTCAAAAGGATCGGCGCGGAACAGAATCGCCTCGACGTGCTCGTGAGCAACGCGGGCATGGGCGTTTCCGGCCCGGTGGAGTGCACGAGCCTTGCGGACGCCAAGCGCCAGTTCGACGTGAACGTGTTCGGCCTGCACGCCTGCGCGCGCCACGCCGTGCCCCTCATGCGGGAGAAGGGCGGCAGCATCGTGGTCACAAGCTCCGTGGCCGCCATCTTCGCGCTGCCGTATCAGGGCTTCTACTCCGCCTCAAAGTATGCGCTCAACGCGCTCGCGCTCGCGCTTCGAAACGAGCTCAAGCGCTTTGACATCCGCGTCAGCATCGTCATGCCGGGGGACGTCAAAACCGGCTTTACGGACGCGCGCGTCAAGGACCACGGCACCGAGCTCTACGGCAAGGGCGTGGACGCTTCCCTCGCCGTGATGGAGCATGACGAGCGCAACGGCATGCCCCCCGAGGCCGTGGCGAAGGTCATCCTCCGCCTCGCCCAAAAAAAGAACCCGCGCCCCGTCACCACCGTGGGACCGCTCTATAAAATCTTCCGCTTTCTTGGCATCGTGCTGCCCGTGCGCCTTCAATATTGGCTGGTGGGCAAAATTTACATCAAACACGCGTAATCATTTATATGGCGCAACATCCTTTATAAGCGCGCCAATTTATATCATGTATGGAGGACTTATACCCATGGAAAGACCCCCCAAACGCCGCCTTGGCGACCGCAAGGACGGCAGGCTCCTGCGCGAGCTGGACGCGATGCACTTCATCGTGCCGCTCATCTACCCGAACCGCTGTGACAACGAAGCCTATATCTCCGAGAGAATAGAGCTGACCAACCTCAACGCCTACCTTGCCAAGAAAAACGAGAACGACCCCGAATTCCCCTATTCCCTGTTCCACATGATCGTCGCCGCTACGCTCAAGACCGTGATGCTGCGGCCCAAGATGAACCGCTTCATCGCCAACAAGAACGTGTACGAGCGCAACTACATTTCCGCCGCGTTCGTGGTGAAAAAGCAGTTCAGCGACGAGGGGGCGGAGGCGCTCGCCTTCGTCTACGCAGACAAGGCGGACACCATTGAATCCGTGCGGGAGAAGATCTACAAGCAGATCACCTCCTGCCGCAGCGACAAGCTGGACACCTCGAGCGACAGCATGGACATTTTGAACAAAATGCCGCGCTTCCTCTCCAAATTCCTCGTCTACCTCATCACCAAGCTCGACAAGCACGGTTGGTGCCCGCAGTTCCTCATCGGCTCCGACCCGTATTACTCGAGCGTGCTTTTATCTAACCTCGGCTCCATAAAGCTCAAGTGCGGCTATCACCACCTCACCAACTGGGGCACGAACTCCCTTTTCGCCGTGATCGGCGAGAAGAAGCTTTCCCCCTTCTTCGACGAAAACGGCGCCGTCACCATGCGACCCACCGTGGACGTCGGCCTCACCATAGACGAGAGGATTGCCGACGGCTATTACTATTCCAACACCGTCAAGCTCTTGAAGCACCTGCTGCAAAACCCGGAATTGCTCGAGGCGCCCTTTGAAACGGAGGTACAATTATGAACGAGATCAAAACCCCCTGGCTCAAATATTACGGCGTGGTGCCGCACCACCTCAACTACCCCGAATGCACCATGACAGGGGCGGTGGAGCAGGTTGCCAAACAATATCCCGATTACATCGCCTATGATTTCATGGGCAAGAAGACCACCTATGAAAAAGCCGTGCAGGACATCCACCTGTGCGCGAAGGCGCTGCGCGCCATCGGCGTGAAGGAGAACGACCGCGTGACGGTGTGCATGCCAAACGCGCCGCAGACGGTCGCGATGTTCTATGCCATCAACCTCATCGGCGCGGTGTCCAACATGGTGCATCCGCTCTCGAGCGAGAACGAGATCGCCTTCTACCTCAACGACTCGAGCTCCGTCGCCGCGATCACGCTCGACCAGTTCTACCCCAAGTTCGCCGCCATACGGGATAAGGTCAAGCTCGAAAAGCTCATCATCACCTCCATCGCCGACGCGCTTTCCCCCGTGATGGCGCTGGGCTACAAGCTCACCGAGGGCAGGAAGATCGCCCCCGTGCCCAAGGAAGATGGCGTGGTGATGTGGAAGGATTTCCTCCGACAGGGCGCGAAATACCGCGGCGAATACAAATGCCCCCGCGACGCGCAGGAGGGCGCCGCCATCCTCTACAGCGGCGGCACCACGGGCGTGACCAAGGGGATATTGCTCTCCAACCTCAACTTCAACGCGCTCTCGCGCCAGATTGTCGCGATGAACCCCATGTTCGCCCCGGGGGACAAGATGCTTGCCATCATGCCCATGTTCCACGGCTTCGGCCTGGGAGTGAGCATCCATTCCATGCTCGCAAGCGGCGGCCATTGCATACTCGTGCCGCGCTTCACGCCGCGCTCCTACGCGGAGCTCATTGAAAAGCGCAGACCTAACTTCATCGCGGGCGTACCCACGCTCTACGAGGCGCTGCTGCGGCTCGACGGGCTCGAAAATCTCGACCTCTCCTGCCTCAAGGGCGTATTCTCGGGCGGCGATTCGCTCACGGTGGAACTCAAGAAGCGCTTTGACAAGTTCCTTCGCCAGCACGGCGCCATCATCGAGGTGCGCGAGGGCTACGGCACGACGGAGTGCGTCACCGCAAGCTGCCTCACCCCCTATGGCCAGAGCCGCGAGGGCAGCATCGGCATTCCCTTCCCGGACACGTATTACAAGGTCGTCAGGGTCGGCACGACGCAGGAGCTCCCCTACGGCGCGGAGGGCGAAATTTGCCTTGCGGGGCCCACGGTGATGCTCGGCTACTGCAACAACCCGGAGGAGACGGCGGACGCGCTCAAGAAGCACGCGGACGGCCTCACCTGGGTGCATACGGGCGATTTGGGCGTGATGGATGAGGACGGCTTCATCTATTTCCGCCAGCGCATCAAGCGCATGATTGTCACGAGCGGCTACAACGTGTACCCCTCGCAGATGGAGAACATACTCGACGCGCACGAATACGTGCATATGAGCTGCGTCATCGGCGTGCCCGACCCGCTCAAGATGCAAAAGATCAAGGCTTTTGTGATGCTCAAGCCCGGCGTGATCCCTTCGGAGGAAATCAAGAGGGAGCTCATGGCCTACTGCGCCAAGCACATCGCCAAGTACGCGCTGCCCTACGACATCGAATTCCGGCAGGAGCTGCCCAAAACCCTCGTGGGCAAGGTGGCCTACCGCGTGCTGGAGGAGGAAGAGTTGAGCCGCGTGGGGTAGGGGAATTGACAATTGATAATTGACAATCAAATGAGATTCGAAACGGCTTCCACTTTAACGGCGGGGGCCGTTTTTGTTTGGGATATATCCGTCCGGTTTTAAGGAGCGTTGGGGACAGTTCTGTTTGTTCGGAATAACGTAAACGCGCTTTACAGGCGGAATACCGCCGAACAAGCAGAAACCGTCCCCAGCTATTGCCGCCTTATCCCCGACGCATCGAAGAAATCGCCACCCCTCCCCCGCCGCGCGGGCGTTTCTCCTAATTGTCAATTATTCAGGGGGATGTTATACTCTAACGTAAATATTCACATGGGGAGGAAACGCCATGACTTATACCTATGACGATTATGTGCGCGCGGCGCAGGCGATCCGCGCGAGGATCAGGGAGCAGCCGGAATTCCTCCTGATACTCGGCTCCGGCCTCGGCTTCATCGGCAACCTGATGTGCGACTCAATCGAAATACCGTATGCCGACATACCGGGCTTCCATCCCTCGACCGCGCCCGGCCACAGGGGCATGCTGCTCTTTGGCACGCTCTGCGGCAAAAAGGTCATGATCATGCAGGGGCGCATGCACTGCTATGAGGGGTACGAGCCCGTGCAAATCGGCTTCCCCGTGCGCGTGGCAAAGCTCTTGGGGGTATCGTCCATGGTCGTCACCAACGCGTCGGGCATACTCAACCCGGAGTTCGGCGTGGGCGAGGTGATGCTCATTACGGATTTCCTCAACCTCTCGCAGGCAAGCCCGCTCGCTGGCCCCAACATCCCCGCTTTCGGCGTGCGTTTTCCCGACGTGGGCAACACGTTTGACCGCGAGTACCGCGCGCTTGCAAAGAAAATCGCGCAGGAGCTGGACATCACCATGCGCGAGGGCGTATACTGCCACGCCCTAGGCCCGCAATACGAATCGCACGCGGAGATACGCGCCTTTCGCATGCTCGGTGGGGACGCGGTGGGCATGTCCACCGTGCCCGAGTGCATCACGGCCGTGCATTGCGGCATACGCACGCTGGGGCTTTCGCTCCTTTGCAATTACGCGGCGGGCATGACGGAGGGACCCGTCACCGAGGAGGAAGTCCTCGTCGCCGCGGAATACGCCAAACCTTATCTTTCCGAGCTTGTGATGGAATTTTTAAAGCGGGTGTAAGTTATTTCAAAAACGCTTCGCCGCGCGCGAGCGGGCGGAAAACCTCCCGGCACCATCGATCTTGGGCGCCGGCGAACCAGTCCCAATTTTTTGCGGCCTGATAGCGTAGCGCGATAAAGAGCAATATGCCAAGGGCGTAGTACGGCTCGGCGAGCCAAAGCTGCGCCCTTTTTCCGTAACCGTCCTCCCAGCCCGCGCGCATTTCGCCGCGCACGCCCTCCCGCGTAAAGTTGGCGTAGAGAAATGCGAGGTCGAGGTGCGGGCTTGCGACGCCCGCGAGCGAAAAGTCGATGAGGGCGGCTTGTTTCCCGTCCCAAATGAGGTTCCCCGAGGAAATATCCGCATGGCAAACGGTAAGGCCGTCCTCCGCCTCCGCCTGTGCGATGCGCCCGTCCATCACTTCGAGCGCCGCAAGCATATCCTCAAAGCGTTCCTTTTCCAGCACACCCGCGTCGAGCGCCTCGCGGAGCCTCTGCCCCACAAGCGTCAGCGCTTCCCCGCCATAGTACGGACGGCGCGGAATAAAGCGCGGCGTCTGCGCGCGCATGAGCGCGTCGAGTTTGCCCGCGGCAAAGCCCGCCGCATAGGCGGCGTCGGACGGAATATCTCCGTCGCCCCAGAGCGCATCGTAGCTTTCGCCCGCGAGCCAGCAAAGCAGCGACGCGGCGGTTCCCTCCGGCAGAAGCTGCACCGTTTCGCCGTTTAAACCGGCAACGGGTTTTTGCACGCGCAGACCGCTTTCATGCAGGAAACAAAGCATCTCGGTCTCCGCGCGCCGCCGCTCCAAACTGCCCGCGCCGCAGAGCGCAAGCGCGCCGAACCCGGGCGCGGGCGCGTGGATGCGCAGGGCGTAGCGCGCGTCCTGCGCGCGCACGTCGTATATCGCGTTTTCGTTGTGGCGTATGAGGGACGCCGTCGCGCCCTCGACGCCAAAGAGCTTCAGCGCGGCGGCCTGATCGCACGGCTCGTGCATGCTGCCTCCCCTGCCTTTACCGGCTTATCAATTTTCCTCTTGCGGCTCAATGGAATAGCGGTCTTTGCCCGCACTCTTGGCGCGGTAGAGCGCGCCGTCCGCGGCGGTATAGATCTGCTCGAAGGCGCGGTGATCCCCCCGATAGACCGCGACGCCCACGCTTGCCGTAACGGGCGGCAGCGCGTCGGGCCCGCCCACGCTCACGCGCAGCGCGGCGACGAGCTCGCCCGCTTTCCTTTGGATGAAGTCCATATCCGGCACGTCCTTCATAAGCACCATGAACTCGTCCCCGCCCACGCGGCCCACGATGTCCGACGCGCGGAAGAAAAGCCGTATCGCGCGGGCGAAGCGCTTGATGGCGGCGTCCCCCTGCTGGTGGCCGAGCCTGTCGTTGACCAGCTTGAAATCATCGATATCGATCATGAAGATCGCGTGCATGCCCGAGGCGCCCTCCATGTGAAGGAAGCGCTTGATATGCTCAAACGTCGCGTCGTGATTGAGCAGGCCCGTCATGGAATCGCGCTGGGCGGCGGCGGAAAGCTCGTCCATCATGCGGCGCTCCGCGTACTCCGCGGTGACGTCCTCGCCCATGCCCACGGCGTGATAAGGCGCGCCCTTTTCATCGAACAGGGTGGTATAGCGGATGTGCTCGTAGCGCCATGCGTCCTCGCCCGCGGGGCGTATGAGCAGCACGCCTTCCGCCGTGCGCTCGCCCGCAAGGAGCTTTTCGTGCATGGCAAGCAGCTTTTGGGCGCTCGTCTCATGCACATACCCGCTTTCTATGAGCGCTTCGGGCGCGTTTTCCATCACGGCCGAGGGCACGCCCATGAGCTTCCTCGAGCGCTCGTCAAAGGTAAGGCGGCGGTTTTTGATGTCATAATCCCATATGGCGACCAAAGTGTTCTCGATGGCCATGCGGTAGCGCGCGTCGCTCTCGTTGAGGCGCGCCTGGTCATGCAGGGTCCTTTTGGCGTTTTGCTTGATGAGCCACGCGAAAATCAGCACAAACGCCGCGGAAATGAGCATGATGGAGGCGATGATGAGATACCCCGCCCGGACGGTTTCGCGCACTTCTTCGTTGACGCTCGTCGCGGGCGCGACGGAGCACATCATATAGCCGTTGAGGCCCAGTGGCGTGTAGGCGATATAGGTCTCGGGGCGGCCGCCGTAGATCGCGATGCCGGATGCGCCGGACATAAAATCGTCCCGCATGGAGGCGAGCGCCGCGGTGTCCATTTCGCCCGCGAGCTCTACGAACAGGTTGCCCGCAGGCGCGCCGCCCGTTTCGTCATACCCGCCGGCGATCCTCTCCCCGTCCGCACGGCAGATCATGGAATAGCTCCCGTCAAAGCCGGTCGTTGTGACGAGCATGTCCCGAAGCGTTTGCTCGCGGCAGGCGGCGTAGAGCACATAGGCGACCGCGCCCGCACGATACACCGGCACGGAAATGATAAAGCGCGGCGCGCCGTCCACGCGGCTCACGACCGCGTCAAGCCCGCGCTTGCCCGCCATGGACTGCGCGAAATACAGCCTGTCCGCCACGCCGATGCGCCTGCCGTCGTCTGTATTGGATGTGCCGTCGGGATAGGCGATATAAAGGCTTGGGAAACCCGTGCGCACGGAAAACCTGCGCATGCGCTCAAGCGTTTCCTCCACAGGCGCATCCTCGTCGGCCGCAAGCGCCTGCGCCACGGTTTCAAGCGAGAGGTACTGCCACTCGAGCGCGGTGAGAAAGGCGTCCCTCTCCTCCGCGGCGGCGGCGCCAAGCGTGGCGTACGCCTTGTTTTTTATGCGAAGCACAGAGGCGTGCTGATAGAGGAACATGCAAAAGAGCGTCGCCGCCACAAGAGCCGCGATCATGAGCGTGAGCATCAAATTGCCGCGCCTGTACGCCAAATAAGCCTCCCGTGCAAAGTATCCCGCACGCCGGAAACATGACTTCGTTCCGATTCAGCTTATCATACCACAGCCGTGGCGCGCGACGAAAGCTTACGCGCCCTTGTTTTTTTGACCAAAAAAGTCTTTTTTAAACAGTTTGGACACCGGCTTATAGATGAGATAGGTCACCACGGAGTTGATGCCCGCCTTCGCCGCGTTGAAGGCGACGAAGCTCCATATGATGTTCCATATAAACTCTTGCGCCTGCCCATAGGTCATCTCGGCGCTCATGATAAACAAGGGGGAGAGGTAATAGTTAAAGGGCACCATGATGAGCGTCATCACGGCGGAACCCAAGAGCAAGCCCTCTATCGCGCCGCCGAGGGTGTGCTTCCTCCTGTACATGAAGCCCGCCGCCATCACGAACGCGCCCGTGGCAAAAAAGTGCATCACGCCGCCCACCCAGCCGCTGCCCGCGGAAACCGTGACCGCCTGCAGGAAGCTCACGATGGCGGTGAGCAGGAGCCCTGCAAAGGGGCCGTAGAGGAAGGAGCCGATCAATATGGGCACGTCCGCCATATCGTATTCGAGATAGGGGAGTATGAGCGGAAAGCGCACCACGTACATCAGCGCGAGGGACATGGCGCAAAGGAGCGCCATTTTGACGAGCTTTTCAACCTTTGGATTTCGCATATTCTCTCTCCATCATAAAAAAATACCCCCGCTTTTATGCGGGGGGAAAAACGGCGTCATTCTGCCATCGCTTCTCTCATCCGGACTGTACCGTCGGCCCCGGGATCTCACCGGCTCGGCCGGAGTACTTATAAAGTACGCCGGTTCGCGGGCTCGTCGGCATTTCGCCGCATCACCGCCGGTGTGGAATCGCACCACCCCCGAAGCGTTTATTATTATATGCCCTCGCGGCCGCTTATGCAAGCCCTGTTTCGACGCGGCGCGCGTTTAGCTAAAAAGCTCCGCGCGCATTTCGCTGAGCCTTGCGATATAGGAAGGGTCCGTGCCGCAGCATCCGCCCACGAGGGTCGCGCCAACCCTTACGGCCTCGCGCACGCCGACAGCAAAGGCTTGCGCGTCAAACGGCGCGCTTCCGCCTTTGTCGGGGAGGCCCGCGTTTGGCTTGAAGATGAGGGGCAAACCGGTGTTTTGGGCAAACTGACGGATTACGGGCAGCGCGGCGTCCGGCCCGAGCGAGCAGTTGAGCCCCGCCGCGTACGCGCCTTCGGCCTCAAGCCGCCGCGCGATGCTTGCAACAGTATCGCCCGCCGGGGTCTTGCCGGAGCGCATAAAGTTCATCGCGCAGAGCACCGGCGCGCCGTGCCGCTTCGCCTGAGACAAGGCGACGGAAATCATCTCCAGATCCATAAAGGTTTCAAGGAAGATGCAATCCGGCTTCTCCTTCATGCCCGCGCCGAGCTGCGCGGCAAAAATCTCCGCCGCCTCGTCGCGGGATACTCCGCCCGTTGACGCGAGCCGCGCGGCGAGCGGCCCCGCGTCAAGCGCGACCTTCGCGCCCTTGCCAAAGGCGGCCTCTTTGGCGATGCGCACGCCCGCGCGCACGACCTCCTCCACGGCAAAGCCCGTGTTTTTGAGCATGGGCGCGTTCGCACAGAAGGTGTTTGTGAGAATGATTTCGCTGCCCGCTTCGATATACTCCGCATGCAGTTCCCGCACGATGTCCGGACGCGTGATGTTATACGCCCAGACGGGGGACCTGTCGCCCGCTTTTTCCCAGAGCCGCGTGCCCGTTGCGCCGTCTAAGAGCGTAACTTTCCCCGCCATGCGCCCCACCTCCGCTTCGCTTGAAATCCATTTGATTATAACGGGGCGTTTTTTATTGCGCAAGCCGTACTGCGGTTGCATAATCCATCGCGCGGTGCTATCCTTGAGCAAAAGAGATTATGCAATAAGGCAAACGGAGAATGAAAATGAGCGAAGACTGCAAGCACGACTGTTCCTCCTGCTCTCTCAACTGCCCCTCGCGGGAGCAGGAGAGCCTCATCGAAGCGCCGCATAGAATGAGCAGCATCAAGCACGTCATAGGCGTTGTGAGCGGCAAGGGCGGCGTGGGCAAATCCATGGTGACCTCGCTTCTCGCCGTGCTGATGAAACGCCGCGGCTTTAAGAGCGCGGTGCTCGACGCGGACATGACGGGCCCCTCGATTCCGCGGGCGTTTCACATCACAAAAAAAGCCGAGGGCGGCGAGGACGGCCTCTACCCGGTGCTTACGAAAACGGGCATCCCCGTGATGAGCATCAATTTGCTGCTTGAGGAGGATACGCAGCCCGTCGTCTGGCGCGGCCCCGTGATCGCGGGCGCGGTGAAGCAGTTTTGGACGGACGTCGTCTGGGGCGACGTGGACGTGATGTTCATCGACATGCCGCCGGGCACGGGGGACGTGCCGCTCACGGTATTTCAAAGCATCCCCATAGACGGCGTCGTGATCGTCTCCACGCCGCAGGAGCTCGTGGGCATGATCGTGGAAAAGGCGGTCAATATGGCGGGCATGATGAACATCCCCGTGCTCGCGCTCGTCGAGAACATGGGCTTTGTGCGCTGCCCGGACTGCGGCCGCGTCATCAAGCCCTTCGGAGAGAGCCGTCTGGAGGAAACCGCGAAGCGGCTTAGTATCAAACACACCGCAAGCCTGCCCATCGACCCCAAGCTCGCCGCCGCGTCGGACACGGGCATGATAGAGCTCTTCGAGGGCGACTGGCTCGACAATATCGCGGACATGATCGAGCAGAAAATAAAATAGCGCGGCATACGCAAACGCCCGGCAAGCGCCGGGCGTTTTTTGTTTTGTTTAAGCACCCTTCTTCTAGCGCTCCTCATCGTCATAATAATACGCGCAGCGGTCGTAGTCGTCCATGAGCAGCATGAGCGTGGTCAGGCCCGCGGCGCTTTCGTCGAAATCAAAGTCAACGTCCGCCATGCCGTCCATGGGAAATTCAAAATCCTTCATGTTTGCGCCTCCTGAAGCTTTATGCCGCTAGTATTCCATTTTCCGCGCGCGATAAAACAAAGAAAACGATTGCCGGGGGCGGGTTTTGCCCGAATTCCTTAACGGCTTCTTAACGGGCTTTGCGCGCCGGATTCATTGACAGCGCCAAGCTCTGCAGTGATAATTATATACATACAGCACATCTGACACACGGAGGTCAAATTGATGCCGATCGCAAAAAAAGGGCTTCTCGCCCTGCTGCTTTGCCTGGTGACAGCCCTGTATTGCGCAGCTGCCGCCGCGGACGCCGTGCCCGAAAAAACGCCCGCCGAGGGTCCCGAAACGATACCAGAGGAGCCCGCCGCGGACAACGTGCTGTGCGCCATACTCTATGAAGAGAGTACGGATACCTATCTGTTTGAAAAAAATCCGGATCAGACCAACGCGCCCGCGAGCATGACCAAGGTGATGACGGCGGTGCTGGTGCTTGAAAAAGACCCCACGCTTTCCGGCGTGCTCACCGTGGCGCCCGAGGCTGTGCAGCCCGCCTACTGCAGTTGGATGGACACGAACCACCTCTACGAGGGCGAGGTCATTTCCGTTTGGGATTGCATGAACTATTTGCTCATCCCTTCCGGGAACGAGGCCGCGACCGCCCTTGCCATCCACTTTTCCGGCTCGGTCAATGCGTTTGTGGAGGAAATGAACCAGAAGGCCGCAGAGCTTGGCATGACGAACACGCGCTATATCGATCCGCACGGCCTCATGGGCCCGCCGCAGCTCATCAGCGCGCGGGATATGCTCACGCTTTGCCGTTACGCCATGACTTTTGCAAACTTCCGCAAAATCGTCTCCACAAAGGAGGGCGTCGTGCCCGCGTCGAACATGCGAAAGGCGGGCTTTACCTATAAAACCACCAATCGCGTCATGGACCCGCGCGGGTACGAGCCTTATGACACGGGCTTCGCGCAGGACATCCTGGGCATCAAGACCGGCTCCACGCCCGCCGCGGGCTACAACCTCGCCTGCTGCATGACGGACGGCGCGCTGACCATTTATTCGGTCGTGATGCACGGGCAGGATGATCTCTACATCGGCCCCTACGCGTGCACAGGCAGCTTCCTCGACACGGCGCGGCTGATGAAATACGCGCGGCAGTTTGAAAAATACGGCTTTGCCGCGGGGGATACTGTGGAGGAGCGCTATGTGGCCGGTTTGTGGAACAAATTCGCCGTCACGGCCGGGGAGGATATCTATATCCTCAAGCGCGAGGGGTCGGCTTCGGACATGGAGATCGCGCTCGACGAGCTTTCCGGCCCCATCGCCGCGGGGGATGTTGTGGGCACGCTCACCCTCAGGGATGAATTCGGCAACGCGCGCACGACGGCGCTGCGCGCCGCGGCGGACGCGAACATCATGCCCTGGACGGTCTACTTCGTGCCCGCGCTCGCGCTGCTGCTCGTTTTTGCCCTTGCCGCCCGGCCCGTCCTCGCGCGCGCGAAAAAGCGCAGGGCCGCCGCAGACGGCGAAAAGGCCTGAGCAGGGAACACGGGAAGCTTTCCTATAGCTTTACTCTGATTCGAGGAGCGCGTTTTTTCTTTCCCAGTACCGCATGAACGGGGCGCGAGGCTTGCCCTGCTCAAAATCCGCGCGGCTCCATTTTTCGTAGAAGGCGCGCTCCTCCTCGTATGCACGGAAGGACAGCGCCTGCATGGCCTGCGCATCCGCGTATTGCGAAGCCTCCAGCCAGCGCCGCTCCAGGGCGTTTCGTTCCTCATGATACGCCTCGGGCAGCCTCTTTCCGATGAGGCTCCTGTGGAAGCGCTCATGCGCGAGCCAATAGGCCTTTGCAGCCGAATCGTTTGCCGCGAAAACGGGCGGCTTTGCGGGATTGCCAAAGGCGTAGGGCTTAAAGAGCGAAATGCAGGGCGTGGAGCCGCCCGTCGCCCACACTTTGATGATATCCCCGAACTCTATGATCATGCTCGCGGTGGTATGGTCGCCCACAGCGCCGCCCGCGTGCATGCACACGCTTCCTACACTGCCCGCGCACAATGGATTCTCTGCCCCCGGCGCGTGGATGCGCAGCGCCTGCATCAGCTCCTGCACGCCCGAAGCCTTGTCGAGCGCCGCGCAGGCGAGCGCGCTCCTTTGTTTGGAGGCGGAAAAAAACGAATACACGGGTTCCAAATGCGCCCGCTTGAAATCGCTCCCCGCGGGCGTTTGCGTGTCGCGCAGAGCGTGCTCCGCGCCGATGGAGAGGCGGTTTGATATGGCCGCGCGCGAAGAACGTTTGGCGGCCCAGCGCCTGCCCGCCGTCTCCAGCACGAAAACGTCCTTTCTGTCCATGATGAGGAAGGAGTTGTCGTAATAGAACGCATGGTCAAAGCCGCAGTTGCCGCCCTGCCCGTAGCGCTCGAGCAGCGCGGTGATGACGTTGAGCGCGCCCCTCGCGTCCTCCCCGCGCTCGAGGCCGAGGCGGACGAGGTCCATGCCCGTGAGCCCTTCCTTTCCGTAAGCGCCCCGGGTGAACACCGCCTCGTTGCCGATTGCGACCCCCCGTTCGCTTACGCCCATCTCCGCACCCCAGAGCCATGCGGGGCGCGAGAGCAGCACCGCGCACGCGCCCGTATCGTCCTCAATCTCCGCGTAGTTGAGCTTCAGCTTCCCGCGCGGCCCGCACGCGGGATGAAATTCCAAAACCTGCGGTTCGTTCGGGCTGCGGTCGCTGTTCTTTGCGAAATACGCCCCGTTTTGGCCGATAAAACCCAATGTGTCGCACATGCGCGTTTTCCCCCTCCGCTTTTGAGACTATTATACAACAAAAAAGGCCGTGCGCTCATGCGGCCTCAATATATCAAAAAAGTGGCTGAGCCACTTTTTTGATATTTACGGTTTTTGCTTTTGTCCGCGGCGCTGCCGGAGCCATGCTTTTTTAGTATAGCCCCGCCACGCAGGCCAGCTGGCTCTTCATGCCCGCGGCCACGCAGTCCGGCTCGACGATGCGCGCCTGCGCGCCCAGCGCGAACATCCATGCGTAGAACTGCGGGCTCACCGTCACGTCCGTATGCACCATGAAATAGCCCTCGCGCGTCCTTACAAAGGGCACGTCCCGGCCGAAGCGGTCTATCACCACGCCCGAGAGCTGATCCGCGAACTCCAGCGTGACGCGCTGCTTCTCGCCGCCGAACATGCCGAAGGTGTGCCGGGTGAACGAGGCGATGTCCATTGCGCCCAGCGCCTCCTTGCCCTCGCGCGGGGCGCAGGTGAGCTGGATGGAATCCATCCTGTCCACGCGGAAGTGGCGCACCGCCCGGGCCTCAGAATCAAACGCCACGAGATAATAGTTCTCCGTGCAAAGCGTCAGATAGAAAGGGCTCACGCGGTACCGCTCCCCGTTGCGGCGATACTGCTTTTGCTTTTCCGCGTTGATTTCAAAATAGCGGAAGGTGATTTGTTTGTCGTGCGCAATGCCGTTGTGTATGCCGTCCACATTATAAAAGATGCTTTCGTTCATGGTCTCGACGCGGTTTTCAACATACACCTGTCTCTGCAGCAGTTGCGCTTCATGGGCGCTGCAGAGCCTCTCGAGCTTTTTGATCAGTTCCGTGGTCTTCTTTTTCGTCAAAAACTGGCTGGATTGCACGCTGTCCACAAGCAGCTTCAGTTCGGGCAGCTCAAAGTCGCGCACGGCGACAAAATAGCGCGCCCTTGGATCGCGTACCATCTGCACGTCGATGCCGAACGTGCGCAGCGCCTCCATGTCGTCATAGAGGCTTTTGCGCTCTGCCTCGACTCCCTGGTTTGCGAGTTCCTGCTTGATTTGTTCCAGCGACATCGGGTGGTTCTCGTCCGTTTGGAAAAGAAGTATCTTTGCCATGTACAAAAGCTTTAGCTTTTGATTCGCTGATTTAGGCATTTCGTACCCCCGTCGTTGATTCGTGTGTTTGAAGTTGGCGTGTTGTTGCTTCATCATAGCACAACTGTCGATTATTGGTAAATATTGAACGTGAATTATTTCATGGTTACAGTATTTTGCTTGTGCGCGCGCTTTCGCGTAAACTTTCTTCCCGCGGGAAAAATCACACATGCGGCGACTCATACAAAAAACCTGTACGATACGCGGCGCTCCCGCGCGTGCTATAATACGCGCAGAGTATGCGTGACGGGGAGGTATCGCTATGCCGTTTTCCGAGGTCAAGCTTTTTCAGGTCAAGCCCGATTGCTGCGAGGCGTTCGAGAGCCTCGCGCGCGAAATGGCGGCGGCGCAGAGGCTGCGTCCCGGCTGTGTCGAGGCGCGCTACATGAAGCGCTTCTATGTGTTCGACAAAATAGGCGAAGCGCCGCGTCCGCTCACAAAAATCGTAAAATGCGTGAAGTATTTTTCGTACTGGCAATTCGACGCCATCGCGCCCTACGCCGAGGCGACCGCGTGGTTTTTTGCCGAATACGAAAAGCGGCTTGCAAAGCTTTTGATCATGCCCTTCGACATCAACTGCGGAGAAACGCTCGAATAGGGCGCAAAAAAAGGGCGCGCCGTTCTTTCAATAAAATTACCAGATAATACAAGCGCTCCCGGTCGGCTTCGTGCACAGTTTTGCGCGGATACCGGCCGTTTTTATGCGGATACTAAGCGCGAGGAGGTGATGCGCTTGCCAAAGGACAGCCAGGTGGACAGCAAAGAAAAAAGCAGACAGAAAAGCAGAGGGCAGACGCCCATAGGCCGCGAGAATCAGAACCAGAACAGGAACGCCAAGAAACATTCCATCAAGAACAACGACGTATAAGGAGGAGCATATGCCAAAGCAGGGTATGAGGCGACCCGATCCCAAGGAGCAGCGCAACGGGCAGAACGCACGCAAGCGGCCGCAGACGGGCAGCTTCGACGAGCCTGTGCCCGAAATACAGGGCAAGGCCAAGTCGGGCGACACGAAGGCCGAGCACGAGAAATGGTAAAGAGATAGGGCGGACACCGTCCCTCCCATCCAACGAAAATTGAAGAGTGAAGGATACCGAATTTGAAAAACGCCCGCCTGCACGGACGTTTTTCATTGAGTGAATGGTCGGTTGCCTAAAACCCCTGATACATGCTTTCCCGCTCTATGCAGCAGGCGATGTGCCGATGCACCGCGTCATAGGCAAGCTGGGGCGCGCGGCTCTCTATGGCGTCGAGTATGGCGATGTGCTCGTGCGTGGAGGCAAGGCGCACCTCGCGCCGCTTTTCCGGCGCTTCCTCGAGCGCGCGCTCTATGGCGTAGCGCACGCGCAGCGTGGAGGTTTTCACCATCCCCAATATCTCCGAAATGAGCTCGGAATCCGCGTATTCATAGAGCAGCCTGTGCAGCGCCATGTCGGAATCGACATAGGCCGCCATATCGTCCGGATCGTCGAGCACGCGCATCTGCTTGGCGCGCACCTCGTCGATATCCTCCTGCGGCACCTTTTCGGCGCTAAGCCGCGCCACATAGGGTTCGAGCAGCTGCCTGATCTCCATGCTCACCGCCCAGTCGTCCACATTGGGCTCGGTCACGAAGGGCTTTTTGTGGGGCGGCAGGCTCACGAGGCCATCCTTGCTGAGCATGCTCAGCGCCTCGCGCACGGGCGCGCAGCTGATGTTCATGCGGCCTGCGATGTCCACGATGTTGAGCTTGTCCCCCGGCTTGTACTTGCCCAGTATGATCTGGGTCTTGATGGTGTTGTACACCCTGTCCTTCAAAAGAAGTATATCGCCTATATCAAGCTGCGTCGTCATCTTCGCTTCCTTCTTTCGTCTCAAACAAATCGATACTTTTTAAAATCAATATACCACAGGGCGGGCTGGCTGTAAACATCGCGGCCCGGCGCGCGCCGCCGCGCATCAACCCGGCCTCGTTTCCGCCGCAAGTCGAATCGGCATTCCGAAATAAATCCGGCGAAAAGCCGCGCAAATTCCGCAAACCAGTGGCATATGCGAGGGATATAATCATATATTATATACATCAAAATGAAAAATGCAATTTTTACTATTGCAAAATTCATTTTAGCATGCTAAGATAGGCTATCCCATAAGAAAAGGCGTTCTTCACGGCAATCCCGCCACAGGAAGATGCTAAGGGAACGGATTTAATCGCCAGAACCGCACGACAAACCTTTTGTTATCGTGGAAGAACGCCGGTTTTCCGGCCGCCTTCTTCTTATAAAATTAAAGTTTTATCAGCCGCATCGGATTCGATGCAGAAAGGGGAAAACCATGAAACACTATTACATTAACGCCGGCGCTTCCAAGAATGTCGAGAGCCTGCCTTATGTGCATGCTTCCTGGTGCCCGCATATGAAAAACGCCACGGAACGCGCGTACGTCGGCCTGTTTGCCGACGCAAGGAAAGCCGTTTCCGTCGCGCAGGAGCAGGGTTTTGCCCACGCCTCCGGTTGCCAGCTCTGCTGCCCCGAGACGCGCCGCTCCTATGCGTACCGGGCCGCGGGCAAATAAGAAAGACGGACGAAATGCAACGGGAACCGTCAAAATGCAGGAAACGAATTATGGAGATTGCAATTTCCGCTTCATAAAACCCGCGCCGGATGTGCCGCGGGTTTTTTTGTTGCCCCGATATGCGCCGACGCGCGCACATGATATAATGCATAGCGTATGATGAAAGCGAGGCCTTCTTTGTTTCAAACGGCGCGCTCGCTTACGGGCAACCAGCGCGCAATCGTCATGGTGGAGCCGTTATGGTCGCTGCCCTACAACCTTTTTCTTCCCTTCGCTTCGGTTTATATGGCGGCGCTCGGCCTCACGGACGCGCAGATCGGCACGGTGGCGAGCGCGGGGCTCGTCACGCAGTTCTTCTGGACGATTTTTTCCGGCGCGATCATCGATAAATTCGGCAGGCGGCCCATCATGCTGCTTTTCGATATTCTCTCCTGGGCGATCCCCTGTGTATTGTGGGCCGTCGCGCAGAACTACTGGTATTTCTTCCTCGCGGCGCTCTTCAACGGCATGTGGCGCGTGTCGGGCAACTGCTACGGCTGCATCGCCCTTGAGGACGGCGACCCCGATAAGCTTGTGGGCGTGTACGCCATACTTTATATTTTCGGCACGGCGTCGGGCTTCCTCGCACCGCTTGCAGGCCTTTTTTTCGAGCGCTTTACGCTCGCGCCCACCATGCGCGCCATCTATGCCGCGGCCGTGTTCCTCCTGAGCGCGAAGTTTGTCCTCCAATACCGCCTCACGACGGACAGCCGCATGAGCCTTCGCCGTATGGAGGAGTGCAGGGGGCAAAGCCTCCTCTCCCTGACCTTCGGCGGGTACGGCGCGTTCGCCGCCGCCATCAAACAGCCCAAGCTGTATCTTCTGCTGGCGCTCATCGCGCTCAACACCTGCTTCAACACCGTGCAGACCACCTTCTGGCCGCTGTTCGTCACGGGCGAATACGGGGTGAGCGATTCCACGTTCACGCTGCTCCCGCTCGTGAAGGCGGCAACCGCGCTCGTCGTTTATCTGTTTGTGACGGCGCGCATCAGCCTGCGCGCGGTGCGCCGGCCACTGCTTGTGGGCTTCGTCGCGCAGGCGCTTGGCCTCGCGTTCCTGCTTTCATTCTTGCCGCTCGGCCATTCCGCCCTGTTTGCGGTGTTCATAAGCGCCATGTGCGACGCGGTCGCGCTTGCGATTTTAAGCCCCATATTCGAATCGCTCATTGGCGTGACGCTGCCTCCCGCGGAGCGCGCGCGCGTGTACAGTATGATGATCGCACTCCTTCTGATCGTAAGCGCCCCCATCGGCTGGATCGCGGGGCAGCTTTCCCAAATGCACCGCGCGCTCCCCTTCGTGCTCAACCTCGTCCTTCTCGCGGCGGAAATCTTCGTGGCCGTGAAGGTGGCGGGGATGGCGGGGGAGGGGGAGAAGAAGTAAAGAATACTCAAACACACCTATTAGCGAATATTGACAAATTAAGTCAAGATAATGCTATAATACTCGTAAATCTCTCTTAGGGGAGGTCCTCTTGAATAAGCTCGAACTTCCCGAAATAAATCGACTATTTAACTTTAGGAAATTACTTTTATTTCCTTGGGGTTTAGTCCCTTTTGCTATAGGGTGGTACTCTATTCTTCTCGCAGCTTATATCCAGTTAACAGATAACGATCCCTTGACATGGTGGGGCAAGTTGCTTATCTATGGCGGTGGATTAGCCATTTATACAGTGTTTTTATTATTCTATAACTATATATTTATACCACACAACAAAACAAGAATACAAAAATTTATATTTTTATATCGCCCAAAGACTGGAGGCTCGATAAATATATTACTGACGATCTGGTAGATGACATGAGAAAGTCTATGCGTAGAGATTTAGAAGGTTGGGAAATAGTCGTTCCTAATATATATAAACGATTTAATGTAATGTATAAAATCAAACAGTATGATAAAAGAGGAAGGTTTTTTTTAACTCGCCAGCATGGAAGGCGCTCCACAAAACGCTAAAAGCAAATTTCTTTTTATTTGGCGAATTAAGAGTGTGCAATTCGCGCGGTAGCGAACATTTAGAGTTCTGCGACTTGAACATGCTAGTTGCACATAGGGGCGATATTAGTAGCGATTTGAAAGACGAATTAAATCTGAACATATCAAAACATTTCCCCGGAGGGGTATTAATCGATAAAAGCTATGAGTATGAGCAGATGAAGTTGTTATCTAGCACATACGTAAATGTTATCGAGTTTATTATGGGACTTGTTTGCCTAATCAGTGGACGACCTGACTATGCGTACAAGCTTCACCTGAAAATCTACGAAAACAGAAAGTACGGTTTTAGAAACGAACAGCTGTTCCAAGATGCGCGGCGTTATTTAGATACTGAGTTTTCAGTGATGGCGTTACCCTACATAAAAGAACACCATTACGGTCCAGTACATGAACTAATAAAAGAGCATGAAAGAAATGTGCCCGATGGATGTTCTGCTAAGATTGTACAAGCACAATTATTTATTCGTGAAAGCTACACGGAATCAGAATATAGAGCAGCCTCGAAAAGAGGGCTGGATATTCTTAATACCCTTCAAGTTGATACCGCGATTAATAGAGCGACATTACTTGTAAACAGAGGGTATTTATATTTGCTCCAAAAAGATTATAAAGCTGCTGAAAAAGCATATAGGGCTGCCGACAAGTACATTTCAACTGCTGTTATAGAGAGCGCCATAGATTACTGTGACGATATTATTGCTATGCCAGAAAAAATAATTGAACATCCTACAGCGTATTATGTGCGCGCCCTCATGATGATTAAAGGTAATTATAGTGATCCCGAAATTATGGATGCTTTAAAACTGGCCGCTGAGAATAGCGGCATTGAAGAAGAATATGCTATACCCGTCAAAAACTTATCCGACAAGTTTAGAAAAGTGTCTTGACCGAATGATATGCCTCTAGCCTGAACAACGCCTAGCAGCACATTCTTCTCATGCCTTCTTTGCTTTTGTATTTCTCCTTTCCTATGTTATAATACACACATAAATAGGCAATGCTCATAGTGCCGCGCACGCGGCGTGAACGAATAAAGCAATGGGAGATGCGCATGGAAAAGGAAATGAAGCTCGCGGTTTTGATTGACGCGGAAAACATAGCGGGCAAATACATAGGCGTGATATTGAGCGAAGCCAACGCGCTTGGCAACGTGGTATACAAGCGCATTTACGGCAACTGGACAAGCACGCAGATGGGCGCGTGGCGCGACATCGTGCTGGATAATTCCATACAGCCTATCCAGCAGTACAACAACGCCAACGGCAAAAATTCCTCGGATTCTTCATTGATCATAGACGCCATGGACCTGCTCTACACGGGCAGGCTCAACGGCTTTTGCATCGTATCCTCGGACAGCGACTTCACGCGCCTCGCCTCGCGCCTGCGTGAGAGCGAGATGTACGTGCTGGGCATGGGGGAGCAGAAAACCCCGCGCTCCTTCATATCCGCCTGCCATAAGTTCGCCTACCTCGACCTGCTCTATAAGAACAGCAAGTCCACAACCGCGGCCAAGCACCAGCAGGCGGACGCGGCGAAGAGGGCAAACGGTGCGGAGGAAAGGGCCGCGGCTCCCGGCAGGACCGCCGCGAAAACGGCGCAAAGGGCGGAGGAGCTCAGCGCGCCCGCCCCGAAGGAGGAGGCCGGCGCCCCCGTCTCGAAGGAAGAGATCATCGCCTCCCTCTCGCAGTACGCGGAGGAAATGTCCGACGACGACGGCTGGATCCACGCCGCGAAGATGGCCGACCAGCTCGGCAAAAAGTTCCCCGATTTCGACGCGCGCAACTACGGGCAGCGCACATTTGTGCCCTTTGTCAAATCCCTTGGCCTGTTTGAAATGAAGCGCGATAAAACCAATTCCACGGTCGTTTACTTCAAATTGAAACAAAGCGGCGCGTAAGCGTCCCGCTTCGCGCTGATGCAGGCGATCCGGCTTTTGCATAGCCGCCGCCCGGAAAGGGTTCCCTTTGATGCAAACGTTTACGGACGGGGATTTTCTGTTGAATACGTCCACAGCACGCGCCCTCTACCACGAGCACGCGCGGCTTATGCCCGTCGCGGACTATCACTGCCACATCAGCCCCAAGGATATCTATGAGGACAGGCGCTACGATAATCTCGCCGAAATCTGGCTCGCCGAGGACCGCTACAAGTGGCGCGCCCTGCGCGCCTGCGGCGTGGAGGAGCGCCTCGTCACAGGGGACGCCCCCGCGTACGAAAAGTTCCGGGCGTGGGCGGAGGTTGTGCCCAAACTCGTCGGCAGCCCGCTCTATCACTGGACGCACCTGGAACTTGCCCGCTATTTCGGCATCAGCGAAACGCTATCGCCCAAGACCTGCGGCGCGATATGGGAGCAAGCTAACGAAAAGCTCAAATCACTCAGCGTAAAGAGCATCCTGCAAACCTCCGGCGTAAAGGCGCTTTGCACCACGGACGACCCGGCGGACGATCTCCATTGGCATAAGCTTCTGCGCGGGGACGCAGGCTTTGCCATTCAGGTTTTGCCCACTTTCCGTCCGGACGGGGCCATGCATCTGAACCGCCCCGGCTTTGCGCAATACGCCGCGCGCCTTGGCGAAGCATCGGGCATGCGCATAGAAAACCTTGCGGATATGAAGGAGGCGCTTCTTCGCCGCATGAAGTATTTTTCCCAAATGGGCTGCCTCACGGCCGACCACGACCTCGATGAAATCCCCTTTGGGCGGGACGAGGCGCTATCCGAAACTGCGCTTCGCGCCGCGCTTTCGGGCAAGATTGCCGACGCGCGGGGCGCGACCGCATATAAAACGGAGCTTTTGTTTTTCCTCGCGCAACTGTATCGGGAACATGGTTTGGTGATGCAGCTTCGCGTGGGCGCGGCGCGCGACGTGAACCCTGTGATGCATCAGAAGCTCGGCCCCGACGCGGGGTTTGACGCCGTGGGCGGCGCGCCGTTTACGGGAGAAAAACTGGGGCGTTTGCTCGGCGCGCTCGCGGATGAAAACGCGCTGCCAAAGACCGTGCTCTACTCGCTCAATCCCGCGGACAACGTGCAGATCGCCCCGCTTGCCGCCTGTTTTCCCGGCAAGGTGCAGCAGGGGAGCGCATGGTGGTATAACGACACGCGGCGCGGCATTGAGGCGCAGTTGGCGACCCTTGCGGAATGCGCCGCACTGCCGAACTCCATCGGCATGACGACGGACGCGCGAAGCCCGCTCTCCTATGCGCGGCACGAGTATTTCCGCCGTGTGCTGTGTGCGCTGCTCGGCCGCTTCGTGGAGGAGGGCGAATACCCGCCCGACATGGAGGCGCTCGGCGCGATGGCGCGCGACATTTCCTATCACAACGCCGTACGTTATTTCGGCTTCCATCTCGATTGAACCGACTTTGTCCATACAATTTGGAAAGGAGCTTGCCCGATGACCCGCTCGTACGAAACGCTCAGGGAGATGGCCGCAGCGCTCGGCGCGAGGCTGTATGAAAAATCCTTCGTTCCCGTGGAAGACGGTTTTGTCCTCATGGCCGACTTTGGCGCGGCTGACGCGCTGATCGTCAACCTTCCCGGCGCGCCTTTTTGCGGTGAGGAAAAAACGTTTGGCAACATAGAACTTACCGTCGCGCCGCTCAACCACGAAAACGCCGCCGCGCTGCGAAGGCTTTTTCCTTATACCGCACCCTCCCCGGTGCTGACCCGTCCGCGCACGCTGGGCGTGGGGGACCGCCTTGGCATCGCCGGGCCGGGGCACATCCGCACATTTGAAAAGTACGACGCCGCGCCCATACTCGCCCAGCAGTCCATACGCGAGCTGACGCTCACGGGCCGCACCTTCGAGCAGGTGCTCGACTGCGCCACGTTCTCGGTGTTTCGCGAGGGCTTCCGCCGCGGCTTCGGCGCGGACGGGGATCATCTCAAAAAGGCCGAGGAGGTGGAGTACGCGCTTGGCTGCGGGTACACGATGATCACCCTTGATTGCAGCGAGCATATCCGAAACGACGTCGCTACGATGTCGGACGACGAGGTGAAGGCCCTGCCCGACGATTACGCCCCGCTCATCGCCAAATACCAGGGCCTCGAGGTTGACGTAGAGGGGCTGCGGCTGCGCTTTGGCGGCATGGAACTGCTGCGCACGGTGCACATCTACGGCGCGGCCATCGCCTTTGCTGCCGGCATATACGAGCGTTTTATCAAGAACGCCGCCGTCGATTTTGAAATTTCCATAGACGAAACAGAGACCCCCACGACCCCTCTGCAGCACTATTTCGTCGCCAACGAGCTCACCGCGCGCGGCGTGCGCATGGCAAGCGTGGCTCCCCGCTTCTGCGGCGAGTTCCAGAAGGGCATCGACTACATCGGCGACCTCGATCAATTCCGCGCGGAATTTGCCGTGCACGCGGCCATCGCGCGCAATTTCGGCTACAAAATCAGCGTCCATTCCGGTTCGGATAAGTTTTCCGTATTCCCAACGGTGGGCGAGGAAACGCGTGGCCGCTTCCACGTGAAAACGGCGGGCACCAACTGGCTTGAGGCGATGCGCCTCGCGGCCTCGGCTTCCCCCGCGCTGTACCGCGAAATACATGCTTTCGCGCTCGAGCATTTCAATGAGGCGAAGAAATACTACCACGTCACCACCGACCTGACCAAAATTCCACCGCTCGCGTCCCTTTCGGACGCACTACTCCCCGCGCTTTTCGACCTTAACGAAGCGCGCCAGCTCATCCACATCACCTATGGGCTCATCCTCGCCGCCAAGAACGAAAGCGCCGACCTCTTCAAGACCCGCCTCTATTCCCTGTGGCGCACACACGCGGCCGAATACGCGCTGCTGCTTGAGAAGCACATCGGAAGGCACCTGGAGTTGTTGGGGGTAGGGAAGGTATAATGTCTTTTAGAGAGAAACTAATACGGGGGGACAAAACCATGACCGTGAGCGAATACTGGGCGAAATTCCTGCGGGAAACCAGGCGGGACGCCGCGACGGAATATTTTGAATGCTTTCATTTTGAAATGAGCGAAAAATGGGCGAGCGAATTGCTCCGCCTCGTTTTGATTGGGCAGAAGCGCGCCACGGCGAGCAGTCTGCACGCGTTTAAGGCGGAGGGGCAGCGGCCGCCGCAGGCGGGGGATTTGAGCATCGTCACCGACTGGGAGGGCAATCCCCGCTGTGTGATTGAGACCAAGGCCATCACCATACTGCCGTTTCGGGAGGTGACCTTCGACATCTGCGGCCGCGAGGGGGAGGACGACTCCCTCGAATCCTGGCGCGAGGCGCACACGCGCTTTTTCACCGCGGAGGGGAAAGAGCTTGGCTATGAATTTTCCGAGGATATGCCGGTGGTGTTTGAGGATTTCGAGGTCGTGTACACGGACTAAATCAATCGGGCAATGATAAAAGCGGCCGCAATGGCCGCTTTCGTTATGCACCAGTTCTCTACCTAATCGGCTATATGCTTTTGCAGCAGTTCCTGTCCGGGCGCGTAGGACGCGCGTACCTCGCGCAGCATGCTCTGATAAAACGCCTGCGCGGACGCCTGGCGCTCCCTGGCAATTTGCGCACCCCGCCTCGTATAGAAGCGGGCATAAAGCCCTTCCAGCTTATATTTGTATTCCTGAAAAAGGGATGGGACGGTATCCCCCGCGCCGTCGGACACCTCTCCGTCCGGCGTGAGAGAGTAGAGCGGCTGCGACGTCTGCCCTTTATAAAAGAGGGTGCGCGCAATGCCAAGCGTGCCCGTGGCGTCTATCTTATCCGCGTCAAACAATATCTTCGCCTCAATACTTTGCGGCGGCATATCGGTGGGGAAGCGGTGCGTCATCACGCATTCCTTCACGCGGTGCGCGTATTCTTTTGAAAAGCCGTGCGCGGTCAAAAACGCGTACGCTTTCTCGCCGCCGACGACGGCGTGGCATACCCGGGGATCCTCAAACTGCTCGCGGCGGCCAATGTCATGGAGCAGGCACGCGCAGATGAGCACGTCGTAATCCACGTCCTCCTCAAAGCCCGCGATATCCAGCGCAACATAGAGCACCCGGTAGATATGGTCCTTGTCGTGCGCGCTGTCGTCCATGCAGGAAAGCATGTGCGCCTCGAGCATCCTATAAGTCCGTGAATCCAACGTTGTTCTCCTCCATGCGTTCTTCGTTCGATGTTTGCGGCGCTCCCGCCCGATGTACGCCTTTTAGAGCGCGATCCAGTAACGTTCCAGATAAACGTTGTCCCGCTCGCAGTATACCGTGCTTTCGTACGCGCCGCCGTTTGCGCGTATGGTGCGGCGGCTGCCCTCATTACCCTCAATGCAGGTGACAAGCACGCGCAAAAGGCCGTGCGCGCGGCAAACCTTGAGGCATTCGGCAAGCATGCGCTTGGCGTAGCCCTTCCTGCGCTCGTCCGGCCGGACGCAATAGCCGATATGGCCGCCATACTTTTCAAGGAATTCGTTGAAGCGATGGCGGAACTGGATCATGCCCACGATTTTTCCGTCCGCCTCGCGCATGAAAACGAACTGCTCCGAAGGCACCCAGTTTGGGGGAATCGTCTCCTCGCTCTCCCACAGCCGGTTGCTTTCCAGCCATTGGGCAACGCTTTCCATGCGCCGCAGCGGCCCGGTGCCGTCCATGGAGCTGCCGGCCTCCAGCATCGCATTGCGAAACAAACGGATTTCTTCTTCCATCGAGCTATCGGGTTTGATGAGCGTGCACGCGTCCATGTTTCCTCCCGCCGCCTCTGCGCGGCTTAAATATGCTTCTCGTAAAATACGATGGTCATGCCGGGCTGTATGTCCTTTTCCTCGCCGGTGGCGACATAGTCCATCTTCTCATAGAGATGGCAAAGCTTCGCCTCCTGCTTGATGGTATCCAGTTCCCATAAGCGGGCGTCCGGGTAGAGGGCCTCCGCCGCGCGTATCGCCCGCTGGGCATACCCCTTGCCCTGGAATTGCGGCAGGATGAACATGGGGGATATCCTGCACGCGCCGTTTTGCAGCCGCACGACGCGCATCGCGCCGATGCTTCCGCCGTTTTCATCGCCCGGCCGTATCAGGTAATAGTCCGTGAAAGGCTGCGCCATCCTCTGCTCGATGCGCTCCAGCCCCTCCGCGCCCGGATTGGTGGCAAAGTCCCGGTATTTTTCAAGCAGAGACGCAAACGCCCTCACCTGCATTTCGTGTATCGCGCGGCAATCGGCGGCCGCCGCCTTTTTCAACCGGATACGCATCATGGGCACCTCCGCAAGCGTCGCTTTTATTATGGGCTATGCCTCCGCGCCGTCGAGGCGCAGGCCCATTTCTTTGAACTTTTCGCGTCCCTTTTGTGTGATCACATAGACGGTGGACTTGCCCTCGTCGAGCTCTATCCAGCCCTGCTCCACAAAAAACGCGAGCAGCTCAGAGCCCAGCTTGCCGCCCAGATGGTCGTAGCACTTTCTTCCGGTCGTCTCCCTGCGCTTCATAGGCCCTTCTCACTTTCCGAAGGTTTAATTTATTTAAGATGCGGAGTATCCTGCCTATTTGCCCGCCATGCATGTCCGGATGCTTCTGTGGAGCGCCCAAACATCATCCCCGTAATTGCTCACCAGCGTAATCACTGCATTTTGGCTTGGCTCATAGGAGGAAATAAAGCTTACGCCGGGGTCGCAGCCCTGAAAATATGGATTGAAGTCGTCGTTTCCGTTCGGTTCCAGCCAGATTCCATACCCATAATATCCCGATTCTTCATCGCCGCTGTGGCGGCGCAACATCCCGGCGGTCGTTTCGCCTGTGAGCAAGTTGTGTGACAACAGCGCGTCCCAGAATTTTGCGATGTCGCCCACCGTCGTAAACGCGCCGCCCGCGCCGGTGCCTTTCGCGTCCACGCTGTATATATTCGTGCGAAACCCGTTCCCATCTTCATCGAAAATATAGTTGCAGGCGCACTTCGCAGGGAGACGGTCCAGCTCGTAGTACCCCGTCGAATCCATGCCGCAGGGGTCAAAAATATTGCGCTGAAGGTAAGCGTCAAACGGCTGATCGGTTAAAGCTTCGATCATCATCGCCAGCACGACAAAGCCTGTATTGTTGTATTGAAACCTTGCGCCGCGCGGGTACATCATGGGCTTGTGGAGGAACAGCGGCAGCAGATCCGCGTTTGTCCGTATCCTGTAATTGGGAAAATCCTTCCACAAATCCTCGTACTCGCTCATGACGCTTTCGTCAAAATAATCCGGAATGCCGGAGGTGTGCGTGAGCAATTGCTCCACGGTGATATCCGTATCAATCCCCTGCCAATCGCGGGGAAGAATATCGCCCAGCGTATCCCGAAGGCGCAGTTCGCCGCTTTCAATCAGCTGGAGTATCGCCACGGCCACAAAAACCTTGCCCGCGGAAGCGGTCGCAAATTTCGTTTCGGGCGTGTTGGGGATTTGGTTGGGAAAATCCGAGTAGCCGTATGCCTTTATAAACACAGGCCGGCTATCCCTTGAAATTTGCGCGCAGCCCCGGAAGCCCTCGTCGGACAGAATGCGCGCGATGCTCTTCTCTATCGTATCCGTATCCATTGTAATTGCCCGGCTCTATCTCACGAATATGATCTTGTCGCGGTCCGGCACATGGGGCGCCCTCGTGGTGTTGGCGTACCCCAGCAGCACCGAGCAGCCGAACGCATACCCCTCGGGGAAACCCAGCCGTCTGCTGAACTCCTCCGCGCGAAGGCCGCTTGCAAACGCCATGCCCGCAAACCCGCACATGAGGTTGGCTAACCCAAGCGACGTTGCGGCGAGCGCGATATTCTCGCAGAGTATGCCGCAGTCGACGAGCGCGGGCCCGTACTGCGCCGGATCGATGGGCACGACGATCATGCACGGCGCGCCGTAGAACAGCCTTCCGCCGCGCTCCATAATCCTGTTGTAGCCGGATTTATCCTCCATGCCTGCAAGGTAGGACATGCCCTCGGCCTCCATGTCCGCTATCAGTTGCCTGTTTGTGACGACAATCACCCGCCACGCCTGACGGTTCATGCCGCTTGGCGCCTGTATCGCGGCGTCGGCAATCGCCCGCAGCGTTTCCTCCGGCGGCATTTCATCCTTAAAATCGCGGCAGGAGTAGCGCTCCGCGATTACTTTCAGCGTTTCGTTCATTCTTAATACGCTCCTTTGTTTATCTCATTTTGCCCTGCCCAGAACAACACTTCCCGTTTGCCCGCAAGAAGCTTCGGGTCTTACATATATCATACCACTACTTCCCGAAGCAAAAAACATCGGGAATGTGTTCTTCCCCAAACGTTTTGCAGCCCATCCGGTAGAGCGCCTTGGCGTGAATCCTGTCGTGCCAGACAAACCTGCGCAAGACTTTTCGAAGCGTCCACTGCTCCCCATAGCTGCCGTCGAATACCCGGTTGTCAAGGAAATCGTGCGTACGCTCAAGCGAGGCGAAGCCGCGTGCCCTGCACGCGTCGATGGCGCCTTCGCAGTCAGCGTCGACGCCGATTTCACCAAAGTAATAGGCGTTTACGCCCCTGGTATGCGCGTACATCTGCCGCGCGTTCGTCGGGACCTCGCCGTAGAAGGTTTTGCGCGGAAGCAACGCGCTTTCTTCCTTGCTCGGGAACGCCTGATACAGCCGCTCGAAATCACTTGCCGATCTGAGCGCGAGCGCTTTTAATTCCCCGTATTCCTCCACGCTCAGCGGGAGTTTTTCGCTCTCGAAGAGAACGTCGCTGTCGGCGTCGGCAATCTGCAGGTTCGACGCCCTCTCCTGAACGATCTGCGTTTCTATCGGAACGCGGATATCCTCCCCGGTTTTCCACGCGAGATAGGCGGGAGTTTCCTTTTGGAATTTGGCAAGAGCCTCTTCCTTGCGCGCGCCGCGGGTAAAGGCGCCCACAAAATTGTCCGCGTAAATCAGCGAATCGTTTCCGTTGTGCTCCCACACGCATTTAATCAGCATTAATACTCCCTCGCAGAAAGCTTATTTAGCCTCAGTTTAGCACGGCGCTCCCCTTCCTTCAAGCGCGGCGGGGGAAGGGGAAACGCCTTATATATCAACAATTCCCCTCGATTTAACATGACGCGATCCTTCGCGGCCTGCTATAATAACAGTGTCAATATGCGATTGGGAGGTGCATGCCGATGGAACCAAAAGCGCTTGAAAGGTTGGAGTTGTTTGCAGAAAACGCGCTGGCGGTGAAACAGGAATTCAAATGGCAGGACGCAATGCTCAAACGCCTGGCCGCGCTGCTTTACGCCGCCGAGGACAGGACGGCGAACCTTGCCGCCATGCGGGGGTGCCACGAGCTCGTCAAAAGGAGCGCGGGCTGGTTTTCATCCTTCCGGGGCCATTCTTCCATGACCGTCGCCGCCATGCTTTCATTGAGCGAAGATCCGGCGGCGTTGTTAAAGAGCGCGCTCATGGTCTACGACATGCTCAAGCAGGCGCATTTTCACGCCTCGGACTATCTCGTCATCGCCGCCGTTGAAATCGCGGCCAGCGCCGGGGAAGACCGGCATGCCGAAGCGGTAGAGCGGGCGAGGGCGTTCTACGACGGCATGCGGGGCGACCACTGGTTTTTGACCGGGCAGGACGACTATATCTTTTCGGCCATGCTGGGACTTTCCGATATCGAGGTGGCCTCCGGCGCGGAGAGGATGGAGAGGCTGTTTCAGGCGCTGCGGCCGGAGTTCCATACAGGCATCGGCGTGCAGTCGCTCGCGCAGGTGTTGGTGCTCGGCGAGGGCGGCGCGGATGTTCACACGCGCGTACTCGCGCTGCGCGACGCCCTGCACCGCCGCAAAATGAAGCCGCTCTGCCAGGCGTACACGCTTTCCTCCCTCGGCGTGCTGGCGCTGCTTCCGCAAAACACCGACGAAATCGTCGATCAACTCGAGGAAACCGCCGTGCTGCTGCGTACAAAAAAAGGCTTCGGCCCATTTTCCGTCGCAAGGCAGGAACTGCTGCTCCTATCCGCCGCGCTCGTCTCCCTCAATTCGGTAGATGAAATCAAGCGGGGCGCGCTCAACACTTCGCTTTCCACCAGCATCACCAACATCATCATCGCGCAGCAAGCGGCCCTTGCCGCCGCGGCAGCGGCTTCCGCTGCCGCCGCTTCGTCCGCCTCGTCCTGATCGGGTGATGCGGCATAGCGCCGCCACCGGCGCAGGGCCGCGCGGGAGAAAAATCATCGAATATAAGCAAGCACCCTTAAGGGTGCTTGCTTATTGTCATGCCGCCCTCTTTTCCGGATTCATCGGATGCTTGTACAATCGGTGTAAAATGTAATTGCTCTGCTCAAAACGCTCATCTTATGCGCGATTTCACACGATTTAAATCAAAGAAAACAGTTGCGCGCCGACATGGCTCGGTCAGGATAAAGCAATGGAGGACGAAGGAGGGTTCCGTGCCACAAAATTCAACGGTAAGTTACGATATCCAAAGGGTGAACAGGTTTTGTTGCACATTGATGCTGATCATGTCGGCCGTCTCGACGGCGCAGGGGTTTTTCATGAAAGGCGTCTCCTATGGCCTGATTACGATGGCCTTTACCGGCATCGCCACAGCGATATCATGGATTGTGTTTTTTGCGCATAAGCATTCCAAGCTGCCCACAACGATTGCCGCCGTCATCATATCCTTTGCGCCCGCGGCCATGGCGCTCATACTTTCGGCGCAGGAGCAGGGCGCGATTTCCGCAAAAATATATATGATCCTCCTGTACTCCGTGTGCGCGTCGGGCCTGTATTTCAGCAAGCAAATTGTCATTTACAACGCGGCGCTCATCAATATTGCCCTCGTCGCCATCCTCCTCATCAACCCTTCTATGCTCTTTGGCGCGGAGTACAGTTTCAGAGAAGCCGCCACCAGGACGGTTTATATGAACTGCGTCGTCATCGTCATATTCTTTTTGACCAAATGGGGTTCGGAATATCTCGGCGCGTCGGTGAATAGCCTGCAAAGGCTCAGTGTCGCCATGGAAAAGATCGGGGAGACGGTGAAGGTGCTCGACACCGGGCTGACCAGGTCGGACACCGAGCTTAGCAGCATCGCCTCAAGCAGCGAATACATCACCGGCGCGATCAATGAAATTTCAACCGGCATCCAGGAGGAGGTCGGCAGCATTTACAAGATCGCCGGCCACGTCAGCGCGGCAAACGACGCGACAAGGGATCTGCACGCGTTATCGCAGAGCATCAAGCAGACCTCGGACGGCATTACCGGCATTGCGCGCAAAAACGCGGACAATATGGATGTGCTCAGCACGCAGATCTTTACCATTAAGCAGGCGGTCGACGAAGCGCTCGCCATGGTCAACGAGCTGGACCGGGCCATGGATAACATCAGGAGCACGGTCGACTCGATCACCGAAATCGCCAATCAGACCAATCTGCTCGCGCTCAACGCAGCCATAGAGGCCGCCAGGGCGGGAGGGGCGGGCAAGGGTTTTGCCATCGTGGCCGGGGAAGTCAAGCGGCTTGCCGAGCAAAGCGGAAATATGGCAAAGGAAATCGGCGATACGATTTCACTTGCCAGGCAGAAAAGCAAGGCCGCCCTGCTCAAAGTGCAGGAGGGAAGCGCCGCCGTCGAGTCGGGCAACCGCCTTGTGGAGGGGGTGCACGCCGACTATCAACGCATCAACGACGCGTTTGGCGCGATAGACGAGGACATCACCCGTGAAAACAACATGATCCGGAAAATTACCGGGCTCTATGAGGACATCCGGAAAAACACCGACAATGCGGCCGCCATCGTCAAGCAGCACGCCGCTACGGCCGAGGAGATTGCCTCCACCACCGAAACGCAAAACGGCAACATCATCGAAATATCCAAAATCGCCAAAGACATCGGCTTGACGGGCAAAGAGCTTTCCGCCGTATTCAATCTGGACTGAGCGCTTCGGGCGCGTTACCGCGCTTTTCGATGCGCACGCCGCTTCGTCCTCCTCGTCCCGATCGGGCTATATGGAACCATCAAGGGCAATGTGTCAATCGCATTGTACGCAGTCTCATTTTTTACACAGGCAGAAGGGGTGCCCCTCGGTGTCGAGCATCGTCACAAAATGGCCACCGCCAAACTGTGCGGCGGCTTTGGTCGCACCGAGGCGGATTGCCTCCTCCACGGCCGCGAATAAATCGTCCACCTGAAAGTCGAAATGCATTTGCTTCTGCTGCCTGCCGTACTCTTCCGGCCAAACGGGCGGATGATACGGGATATCATCCGGTTCTTCAAACAAGAGTATCATGCCGTTATAAGCCCGAAGCGCCAGGCAGTCATAGGCGATGATCCTTTCCCATCCGGTGAGCGCGGCGTAAAACTCGCGGGCGCGCTGAGTGTCCGCGCAGTCGATGGCCAGATTACCGATGATGATATTTTGAATCATACCGAATCCCCCATTCCCTTAATTTAAATCGCGTGGGCTGTAAGTTAAGTTTTTCAGTTTGCGTTCTTCCTTTCGGGAACATATTCGCTTTTAAGAATTCTCATCATAACAAAATCACTGAACTCATTGTTATGGAAATATCCCTGTTCCTGAATACCTTCCCGTTTGAAGCCTGCTTTCTCATAAAAATTGAGCGCGTTCGTGTTGAATCCGACCACTCCAATAGAAATTCGGTTGAAGTTCAATTGATTAAAAGCGAGGTCAAACATCAGTTTGATTGCTTCCGTCCCATACCCTCTTCCTTGATCTTCCGGGTTGGGAATGATGATAGTAAGGTCGGTGCAGCGCCATTCCGGAAACATACGGAGCAACCCGGTTTCCCCAATAACCCTTTTGGTTTTATCCGTAATTGTATACCAATCCCTATCTTTGCTCTCATTGCATCTGCGAATGGCGGCAAGTTCTTTCTCCAATGTGGTATTTTCAGTAAAACCGCATTTGGCCATGACATCCGGTTCATTAAACCAACGCGCAAAGAATGCCGCATCGCTATCAGCAGGTCTTCGTAAAATAACTTTTTCTCCGATAATCTGTTTTTCCATCAATTTCTCCCTGGCGAATTCTTGTTTGCCCTCTAATGCAACAGCACCGAATCAATCATACCATGCTTTTGTGCATAGAAAAAGACATGTGCGGCCGGCGTCACTTGCCAAAGGAGAATATCGCCGACGAAAACGCCGCCAGCAGCGCCACGACCCCCACCCCCGCCAGCACCGGCAGGGCAAAGGGCGCATCGCCGGAAAGACCGGCCAGCAGCAATCCCTGCGGCGTAAAGAGCGCAAGCCGCGCGAGCTGCGGGGAAACGGAGGCCAGATCCATGAAGCACCCGCCGACCAAGCCACTCAGCAGCGCCGCGAAGGGGGAAAGCACATCCGCCCGGCCCGCCGCGCGCCCGTGGCGCCCGACGAGCATGCACAGCCCCGTCAAATTGAACACATAGGCGGTGAAGAGCGCAATCTCTTCGGCCCTCGCGCCGCCCCGGGGCGCGAGCACCGCCAGCGCCATCATACACCCCGCAAAAAACAGGCCCGCCACATCGCTCAGGGCGCTTTTGAAACTCCCTGCGGGCAGCGTGCGCATCCGCATTGCCGTAAGGCGCGCCTCCCGCTTGCCGTAAAAGGAGGAAAGGGTGAGCATGCACAGCATGATGCAAAGCGCGCCGAAGCCCTGATAGCGGACGGTGAACGCGCCGTAAACCATGCCTCAGCTCAGCGGTCATACGCTCAAGGGTACACAGATCAGCGGCGGCCATATCAGCACAACCACGACCGGCGCTGATGGAAAAACGAGCGGCGTGGAGATGTTCAACGCCGCCCAGTTTGAAAAACCCTCCGCACCGCACTCCGTTGTTACCGCATCGGACGGCAGCTCCTGGTATCAGATGGCCAGTGGCGAAGGGCGCGGCTCCTTCTATGACGCGCCGGCCTTCACAGGCAGTGCTGCGGAGGCGTCTCAGGTTGCCGCCGCATTCCCCGGCGCTGAGGAAGGAACAACGCTTCGCAGCGTAGGAGACGGTGTTATGGAGGCAAGCAGCGATTCTGGTAACACGCTTTGGTATAACAGCGCCTATTACAATGAGCCGGATGCGCCGCACAGTATCATACAATCCGCAAACGGCGTGGACTGGTACGCTATGCAGCAGCAGGCGGAAGCGCCCGACTTTGAGGGTGGTGAAGCGGCAGCGGCATACAACCGCGCAGCTTTCCGGGATTTCATGCCGGGCTATGAACAGCAGATCTTGCAGGTCGACAGCTCGCATCGCGAGGACGGCCACTTCGAGGTCAGGCACACAGATGGATCCGGCACGGCATTTTACGATACCGCACGTTTTGCCGCTCCCCGCGGCGATTATCAGGTATACGAGGATGTCCGCGGTCAGCAGTGGATCGCCGTCCATGGCGACCCGGCGGTCGAACACAAGCCGGTTTATGAGGACGGGAAACCCGTGTACGACGGTGAAAACGTCCGCACGGTATCGGTGGAAACCGTTCGGTACAAGAGCACGCCCAGCCGCTTTGGCGAGCCTGAGCAGCGCCGGGATATTGAGATAAAACCACCGAAACGCAAGAACTAAACAGTGCAGACAAAAGCCGGAGGGAGCGATCCTTCCGGCTTTTCTGTTTGCCAAGCATT
Source organism: Bacillota bacterium (assembly GCA_023393045.1). Lineage (GTDB taxonomy): Bacteria > Bacillota > Clostridia > Christensenellales > CAG-138 > Phil1. Next base: position 45,551 of record JAEWMV010000036.1, read on the forward strand.
CCGAAAACCAGCCGCTATAACGCGGCTTTATAAACCGATTTGAGGAGGTGATGAAATGGCAGAGCCAGACAAGCAGCAATTTGGAGACGGCAGCGATAATTACGGTCAGGCGGCCAGCCAGATGGCCAAAGCAGCAAAACAGGCCGGTCAGGAAGCCGCAAAGCAAGCAGCCACCAAGGGGGTTGAAGCCGGCGCCAACGCCGCAGCCGCCACAGTGCAAGCAGGCGTTGAAGGCGGCAAGGCGGTTGCTGAGGTCGCCGCGGGTACTGCTGCAGGCGGGCCCTGGGGCGCGATCCTGTCGGCTGCCTGGGCGCTCCGGCACACGCTGTTCAAAATCCTCATTTGTATCTGCCTTTTCCTTTTGATCATCATTATGCTTATCGTGTCCCTGCCGACCATTGTCACCAACAGTGTATTCGGTCTGGATGGCACGGTGATTGACATGGAAAACCCTACGTCATTGCTCGATTCCTATAACGACCTCGCGGCGGAGCTCGCCGTGGTCGTGGATGAAGGTTATGACGCTGCCCTTGCGAAAGTCGAACAGATCATCGAGGACGGCGGATACGATTACGATTTGTCCATGGACGCGCTCGTCAATTACGCGCACAGCTCTGCCGGATATGACGTCAGCTACATCCTCGCCGCATACTCCGCTTCCCTTCAGCAGCGAAATACCAGTAAGGCGGATATGCTCGCAAAACTCAGTAATGTGGCTGGAAGAATGTTTCCCGTCACATATGAGGAAAAAGAAACGGAGCGCATCGGCTGTATCGGACTGTGTAAGGCGGCGTATACCGACAAGGGCGGCTGCTTTTCCACCTATGCTTACCGTCTTATCTGGAACGAGATCTGCACAGCACTGCTCTACGCCTCCAGGCGGTCGAGGACTGAGTACGCAACCGATCCGGAGCTTCTGATAGCTTCCAGTCTGGAAGACAACTTCACGGATGAGTATGGGGACATCGAGACGATCCTGGACAGAGCTTTGGCAGAAGCCTCTGGCGTTACGGCCAAGGGTATTCAAGCCATCAAGCTCACCGCACAGGGGTACACCAGCCGGGAGATCGGCGCTATGATGAGCGCAAGCCCAAACAATGTGACCGCTTGGATTTCAAAAGCAAGAAAGTATCTCAGGACCCGGCCGGAGTTTGCGGCCTTATAGGAAAGCAATTGCCCTCCACTGTATGACAAAGCAGCGGAGGGCTCTTTTTTGTTTACAGGGAGGATTACTATGAGAATGTTGAAAAGAATGCGCTGGATGATAGCGCCGGTTTTGATCTGCGTCGCCATAATCCTGCTGATGAAGACGGTACTACTTTTGGGATACGTGCCGTCCGCGTCAATGGAGCCAACAATACCGGCGGAGAGCTGGATACTCGGACTACGACTGCGTGGGGAGCTGGAGACCGGAGACGCGGTGATTTTCAATCGTAACGGAAAACTTCTCGTAAAGCGTATCGCTGCGGTAAGCGGAGACACCGTCTATATTGATGATAACACTCACGAGGTCGCCGTCAACAGTGAACCGGACAAATACACTCGTGCGCTGGCCGTGCCGGTCGGCTGCTATCTTCTGCTGGGGGATAATGCCGATGAATCTATTGACGCGAGATACTGGGCCGAGCCGTTTGTTCGGGAGAAAGATATCATGGCGGCTCTGCTATGGCCAGAAGGGTGAAGAATCTTTATAGTGTATGGAGATGGCGTGCAAGTTGAGCTATCATTTTTACTCTTGATGGCATCTTTCCCGCAAGCCGCTGGGGGTATTCCCAAAACACCGCCGTCATGCTCTGCTCCGAGACTGAGTATTGCAACACCTATACCAAACCTATACCCGTATTTTCCTGCACCTATGCTCTTTCCGGCCTGCAAATGTGAGCGTTTCTTCGGTATGCTGTACTCGTAGCATTATCTTAACACGCTGCCGAAGGAGCAAACCAAATGCGCGTCGGCGTTGCGGGAACTTGATAGGGGGTAAATATCATGAGAAAACATAAGGCAGCAGCGCTGTTGCTTATCGCCGTTTTGCTCTTGACGCTGTTCCTTACCGGCTGTAACGCCGGAAAACCGTTGTTTGGGTATTATGGGGATATCGTAAAGGCATGGGAAAAGAACTATGACAAGGCCGCCCCGGATGCGCTGACTGTGAATGTCGAGTATGACGGCGTTGCAGGGACGCTGCAGGAGATAACCGATGCCGCAACCATAAACGAAGCGTTCGATGCGCTCTCGTCCTTGCGCGTAACGGGCGAATACATCTCACAGGGCGCGGGTGCAAACGCGCCGCAGCAGACCGTGACCTATCGCTTTCGCTCCGACAGCGGAGGTTCGGCGGAGTTCACGTTCAAGGACGGATATGCCGCCATTGGCGATAAGCTCTATATATGCTCCGGTATAGAAAAGCTGTTTGGTATCGATGGGATAGACCTCTCCCAGAAAGACGTCGTCGTTGCACCCAACAACAGTACGCCGCCAGCGCAGCAGGGCGAGTACGCCGTATTCTCGGGCGCGGCGCAGGATTTTTCCTTCCTCTACAACAGCGCCTACTCTGCCGAATGGAGCGACGAGAACGGCGCGACTATATACACCGAAACGAGGGGTTCCATTCCGTATCTGCTTGTGTACCGCAATATCGGTGACGGCGAATTCGACGCAAGGGCGCACTTTGATGCCATGACCGAGCGAATGCGCACGCAATACGGTACCAGGCTGGTCAGCATAGGTGAATTTCAAACGTACACAGTATCGGGCAAAGAAATCCCCGGCGTCATGTATGCCTACACGGTCGACTCGTATACGGTGGAAATGCTGGCCTTGACGGAGTATACCGGTGATTCGGTTATCCAGTATACCTGTAAGTATCTGCAGGGCATGGGTGACGCGACACTGGGCGCGCTTGCGGAGGCAGCCGCCTCCTATCAGCCGAAGGCAAACTACTATGACGCCGGCGGTCAAGGTACGGGCGGCGGTCAAGGCGAGCCAAACGATCAACCGCAGCCACAGGAGCCACAGCAACCCGCGACAAACATCAAACTTGCCCAGTATGACGGCGGATACTTTACTCTCATGCTGCCGGAGGGATGGCAGATACAGACCATGGGCCAGTATACCACCTTCGGTTTCCGTGCGTGGAATCCGCAAAACCCCGACTATGAGATATTCTATTATGGCAACTTAGGTCCACTCAACAAGAGCTACGACGCCAAGAACGGCTGGGCGGGCTATATCGGCAATATGGGATACCCAAACGCCGAACTGAACTATGATGCTCCTGTTGTGACGATGGAAAGCGGGAGCAGCGTATTCTATGTGTTCGATGAGCTTCAGGCAGTATCGGACAAATATGGCTTCGGTTTCAGCCTACCCGCGCTTGGCGGCCTCATGCCCCAAACGAGCATTCCAATCGAAACAGCCTACGCTGCGGCTTCCACAGGCGAGACGATGATATTCGCCGGGGTACGCGGTTCGAACGGCGGCGCATGCGGCGGAATGTTCATGGCGTCGTTGTGGAACACCGATCCGTTCTACGTGGGCGGCGTAGATATGACTCCCACCTCTGCGATGAATGTTGCGGGCATTATCGCTCCCACGGAGGATTTTCTGAACGTGGAGGCAGTACTGACACAGGCGGTGTTCAGCCTGCGATTCACCGAGAAATACATTCAGGATGGCATCGCCTACAGCAGAGCCGTCGGAGAGGCGGCGATGGCTGATAATGCGGCGCGTCAGGCAGTGTTCGACAGAGCAAACAAGGCATGGAGCGAATACTTCCGCGGAGGCGCCGTCGCAGGCGGAGATGATTTCAACCGCAGGATAGGCGAAATCAACGATATGCTGGACAACATTAGATTTGCGTTGGATTAAGGGATAGAAACGCTCTCGATTGGAAAGGAGCCGCTTTATGAAGAAGTGTATACATGTAAAACGAGCACTTGCCGTCGTATGTGCGCTACTGTTTATATTTCTTGCCGGCTGTACAGGCGCAACACCACAGGAGGGCTCAAGTTTTCCGCTGTCTGACATAAGTGAATCACCGGCCATGTCGAACACTCCTGCGCGTTACGATCTTCGGGATGACGCTCTTACTGCTGCTCCCGTGGAATACCCCAAACCCTTTGAGCCGGGTTACTTTACTGCGCTGGGCGCCCCTATCATCGTCGCCGAGAGCATGGGCGTTACATTTTCCGCCGATGAATCTGCTGAATTCACTACTCCCTACGACTGCAACATTGACCGCAGCATTTTAGCGGAGAACAAAGGCGAGCTTTCCGTGCTAATTATCTGGAAGGTATCAAGCCAAGCGCAGGGCCTTTCACCGGAGGATATCATGACGCACCCGCAGCCGCAAATGCTGGTTCTGGAACCTGGCAAAAGCACGGTCATACGTCCGTGCTGGCAGTATTCGCCGGTGGATATCGCATTAAGTGACGCAACCTTCAACGTCGAGATTGATGTCATAGAGCGGAATACCATGCAACGGGAAACCGTTCGGTTTGATCTGCGAAATAATGTGACGGTGACGCATCACGCCAATCCGCTGCCCGGCAATGCGACGATATCTGGCAAAATTATTAGTGCTGACACAGGCGAGCCTTTAAGAAATATGTCAATAGAGATTTCTGACGCCAATTTCAGACACATTCTCAGCACGGACAATAACGGCGAATACAAGGCTTCGGTTTACGCTTATAAAAACGCGCGGGGGTACTATTTGGAATATGCC
>JAEWMV010000039.1 GCA_023393045.1 Bacillota bacterium
GATCTGCCCTTTGCGCGCGTGTGCAGGGGCGTAAATTGAACCGGCACGCGCGGGCGGATATGGAATCCGCCCCTGTAATGTGGTAATATTGTAATTGGAAATAAATTAAACGGAGAGAGATATGGCGCATATCAAAGACCACAAACGCATCCACCTCGTCGGCATCGGCGGCTGCTCCATGAGCGGCCTCGCGCAGATATTCCGCGCGCGCGGGTACGAGGTGCAGGGTTCGGATAAAAACGTTTCCCCCTTTACCAAAAGGCTCGCGGAGTTGGGCGTGCCCGTTGTCATCGGTCACGCCGCGCAAAACGTAGGGGATGCGGACCTCGTCGTCTACTCCGCCGCCATCCGGGCGGATAACGCGGAGCGCGTCGCGGCAAAAGAGAGGGGCATCCCCGAGCTGGAGCGAAGCGTCGCCCTCGGCCAGCTCACCGAAGGGTACAAAAACGTCGTCGGCATCGCAGGCTGCCACGGCAAGACCACCATCACCTCCATGCTCGCGCTCATCTGCGCCACCGGCGCGATAGACGCCACCGTGCACATAGGCGGCTTCGTGGACTTTCTCCAGGGGGGGGTGCTCCTGGGCTCGCACGAGACCTTCATCACCGAGGCGTGCGAGTATGTGGAAAGCTTTCTGACGCTGCGGCCCACGGTGGCCCTCGTCAACAACATCGACAACGACCACCTTGATTACTATGGGGACATGGAGCATATCACGGCCGCGTTTGGCAAATTCATCAACCTTCTCCCCGAGGACGGGCTTTTCCTCGGCTGCACGGACGACGCGCGCGTGCGGCAGCTTCTTGCCCGATACGAGGGCAACAAGCTTTCCTACGGGCATAAGGATGCGGATTATGTCCCGGCGAATATCGAGTACGACGAGGGCGGCTGTCCCTCCTTCGATTTGGTCTTTTGCGGCAAAACGCTTGGCAGGATAAAGCTCAACGTGCCGGGTGAGCATAACATAATCAACGCCATCGCGGCGGCGGTGGTTGCCCTCGACGCGGGCGCGGGCATGGAGAAAATCGCCTCCGCCCTCGCGCGCTTTGAAAATACGCGCAGGCGCTTTGAGTTTTATGGCGAGAAAAACGGCGTAGCGTACTATCACGATTATGCGCACCACCCGGCGGAGATCGCGGCCACCCTCGCCGCGGCAAAGCGCGTGAAGCACAACAGGCTCTTCTGCGTGTTCCAGTGCAATTCCTACACGCGCGCCAAGACGCTTTTTTTAGAGGATGTCACCTGCTTTGCGGATGCGGACGAAACCCTCGTGCCCGATATCTACCCCGGACGCGAGAAGGACGACGGCTCCGTCCACGCGCGGGACATGGCGCGCGCCATCAACGCGGGCGGCGCGAAGGCCACTTACCTTGGGACGTTTGAGGAAATACGCGATTATCTCGACGAACATGCCCGCCCCGGCGACCTCGTCGTCACCGTGGGCAGCGGGGACGTGTATGTGCAGACAAGGAAGCTGCTTTGACGCGCTTCGGGGAGGGAAAAATGAAGTTTGACGGACCCATTGACATGCGCCCGCTCACCATGCGGGGCACCTTCGGCATCGCGTGGAAGCTGGTGCGGCGGGGCTTCGGCTCCATATTCGGCTACGCGGTTTTGATGCAGCTTTTGCTGCTCTTGGGTACGCTCGTGGCCGTGTCGCCCATCCTTGGCAGCGTCATCAAGGGCGATTTTGAGAGCGTGGACTTCGGCGTCGGCCTGCTCGTGGCGCTGCTGCTTCTTCTCGTCTACACGCTTGCCTATATCCTTGTGTATGTGCCGATGTTTAGCGGCACGCTCTACGGGGAATATTCCGCGCGCGTGTACGCAAACGGCGCGTCGGCGGGGACGCTCCTCAGGCGCGGCAAATTCTCGCTCAGGCGGTATTTCACCACGGCCATGGCGCTCGTCGCCTGCGGCATCATCGTGGGCATCGCGCAATCCATCGTGCAGGGCATTGCAAGCGGCGTTCTGGGGTTTGCGGGCCTGTTTGCGATGATGCCCTCGATGCTCAATTCCGCCATGCTGAATTCGCCTGAGGCCATGCTCCCGGGGCTCAGCGCGGGCATGGTCGTGTTCGTGCTGCTGCTCTCCCTTTTAAGCGCGGGCGTCACGCTCGCCGCGCAGAGCATTCTCTGTTTTACCTATCCCGTGGCGGCAAACGAGAACGCTTTCCATTTCAACGCCGTGGGCAGGAGCATCAAGCTCGCCTTTTCGCGCTTCGGGCGCGTCGTCGGCTGCAAGCTGCTCTTTGGCGCGATCTTCACGGGCATAGAGCTCGTGCTCGCCGCGCTTGCCCTGCTCGCGCTCGCCCTCATGGGAACCTTGACTTCCGATACGCTTACGGCGGGAGGCATCGCGGCGCTTTCGCTCTATGCCGTCATGCAAACGGCCCTCGCCGTGTTCGCCACGCTCTATACGCCCGCGCTCCACACCGTGCTCTATTACGACGCGTGCGTGCGGCTTGAAGGGCGGGGGTGGCTCGGCATGGACGAAAAGCCGGATGAAGCCGGCGCAAATCCGGTTTTGCAGGAAAATACCGAAGAAGACACCAATCAAAATAGAGACAGCGGAGGAGAATATGGAGCTTAAGAACAGGAAGGACATGGACCCGCGCTTCGTGTGGGATTTCACCCATATGTTCCGCACGCGCGAGGAGTGGGAGAAGGCGTACGCCGAGGCGGAAGGCCTCATTAAGAGCGCTGCGTCCTTCGAGGGCACGCTCGGCAAAAGCGCCGCGTCGCTGCAGGCGGCGCTGGATCATTACCATGAGGTCGGCGAAAAGCTGGAGCTCGTTTACCTCTACGCCATGCTGCACAAGTCGGGCGACAATTCGGACCCCGACTATCAGAAGATGGAGGCGCGCGCGGTCAGCCTGCTCGTTGCGGCCAACGCGGCTTCCTCCTACCTCGTGCCGGAATTGCTGGCCATTCCGGAGGAAACGCTCGCGCAATATATGAAGGCGCCCGGCCTCGCGACCTACCGCCATATGGTGGAGGACGCCTGCCGCGCCCGCGCGCACACGCTTGACGCAAAGCGCGAGCTGATGCTTGCCCGCCTGGGGGACGCGGCGCGCACGCCGGACAACGCTTTCACCATGCTCGAAAGCGTGGATATGACCTTCCCCGACGTCGTCGACGAGAAGGGCGAAAAGGCCGCCCTCACCCATGCGACCTTCGGCGTGTTCCGCGAAAGCGCGGACAGGCGGGTGCGCAAGGAAGCGTTTGAAAAGTACTTCGGCGAATTCAAGCGCTTTATCAACACCCTCGCCGCGCTCTATTCGGGCTCCGTCAAGTTCGACTGTTACAACGCCGAAACGCGCAGCTATCCGAGCGCCTGCGAGGCCGCGCTCTTCCAGAGCAACGTCCCCGTCGCCGTGCTGGACAGTTTGACGGAGGCCATTCATTCGCGCCTGGGCACGATGAAGAAGTATCTTTCCATCCGAAAAAAGGCGCTCAATCTCGACGAGCTGCACATGTACGACCTCTATTGCCCGCTTCTCCCCGAGGTGGACTTCCATATGGAGTATGAGGAGAGCAAGGCGCTCGTCAAGCGCGCGCTCGCGCCGCTGGGCGAGGGATATGCGAAACTGCTCGACAAGGCCTATGAGAACCACTGGATGGATGCCTACGAGAACAAGGGCAAGACCACGGGCGCGTTCTCCTGCGGCGTGTACGGCGTGCACCCCTATGTGCTTTTAAACTACGCGGGCAAGCTGGACGACGCGTTCACCATGGCGCACGAGCTCGGCCACGCCATGCACTCGTATCTCTCCAACGAGGCGCAGGATTATGCCAACCACGATTATCACATACTCGTCGCGGAGGTGGCCTCCACGGTCAACGAGGTGCTGCTTTGCAGGTATCTGCTCGCAAACGAAAAGGACCCCGCGCGCCGCGCGTATGTGCTCAACCACTTCCTCGAGGGTTTCCGCACCACGGTATTTCGCCAGACTTTGTTTGCCGAGTTTGAAAGGAAGGCGCACGAGATGAACGAGGCGGGCGAGCCGCTCACGGCAAAAAGCCTCAACGCGCTCTATCGCTCCCTCAACGAGCTCTATTACGAGGGCGCGGTCGTGGATGAATTGCAGCAGATCGAGTGGGCGCGCATCCCGCATTTTTACCGCGCATTCTATGTGTACCAGTACGCCACGGGCTTCTGCAGCGCGGTCGCCATCGCGGACAACATCCTCAAGACCGGGGACGCTTCGAACTATCTCAAATTCCTCTCCACCGGCGGCAGCGACTATCCGCTGGAGGAGCTGAAAATCGCGGGCGTCGATTTGACCAGACCCGAGGCGGTGCTTTCCTCCCTCGACGTGTTCGCCTCCGCGCTCGATGATTTTGAAGCGCAGTTGAAGGAGATGTGAGCCATGTATCAGGATGTGGACGTCAATGAAATGAAGGCGTATATCCTCAACAAGTTCACCGCCGAGGGGGATTACGATTTCCTGAAAGAAGGCGAGCTGCCCCAGATGGTGGAGGCCATGCTGGAGCTTGACGAGGAGTATATGAAAAAATCCGGCGCGGACGCCGGCGAGGTCTATGACGACGACGCGGCCTACGAGCTCATTTTCGCGGGCATGCAGAAGCGTTATCCCAACTATAAGATGTACGCCATGCGCCTCACCGAGGATTATATGGACTTTGCGGAGGAATTCCTTGCCTCCGTGGGCGCCATAGAATGGGAGTAGAAAGATGAAAATCACCAACATTACGGAGCCCAAGCGCTTCTTTGCCGCGGTCAACGCCTGCCCCGGCCGCGTGGAACTCGTCACGCAGGAGGGGGACAGGCTCAACCTCAAGTCCGCGCTGTGCCAGTACATCGCGCTCACGCAGATGTTTCAGGATGAGCGCATCTCCTCCGTGGAGCTGGTTGTGAGCAATCCCGCGGATTTCGACAGGCTGCGGCCCTTCCTCGTTATAGAGGAATAGCAAAAAGTAAACTTCGCCTTTGCCGCCCCGGAAAACCCTTTCCCGGGGCGGCGTTTTATTATATAATGCACCCGTATGGGTATGAAAGCGGTTGTTTTTGATATGGACGGGCTCATGTTCGATACGGAGCGCCTCGCGGCCGGGGGCATCCGGCATGCGCTCGAAAAGCAGGGCTTTGCCGCCGATGAGGCGGAAATTCTGAAAATGGCGGGCACGAGCATAGAGGGCACAAGGCTGGCGCTTACGGCCGCCTATGGGGAAACGTTTGATTTTACCGCCTGCCATCAGGACATGGATGATTATATTGAGCGCTTTGTCGCACAAAACGGCACGCCGGTGAAGCCCGGGCTTTACGCGCTGCTGGACACGCTTGATTCGCTCAATATCCCGCGCGCGGTCGCTTCGGGCAGTCCGAAGGAGCGGATATTGCGCAACATTGAGGCTGCAAAGCTTGCGGGCAGGTTCAACGCCGTGTTCAGCGCAAATGAGGTCGCCCGCGGCAAGCCCGCGCCGGATGTTTTCCTCGCCGCGGCGCATGCCATGGGGGTCGCGCCCGAAGAGTGCCTGGCGCTGGAGGATTCTCCGAGCGGCTTGGCGGCGGCGAAGGCCGCCAAAATGATAACCGTGATGGTACCCGATGTCCACGCGCCGGACGAGGCTGATCTGGAAGGGCTCTATGCCTGCGTGGAGACGCTCTTTGACGTAATACCTATCGTTGAAAGGGAAGTGTGATATGGCAACGCTGCTGCTCGTGGTCATCTACATTGCCTTCATCGGCCTGGGTTTGCCGGATTCGCTGCTGGGTGCGGCGTGGCCCGTCGCCCATGCGGATTTGGGCGCGCCCATCTCCGCGGCGGGCTTTGTCAACGTGGTCGCGGCGCTCGGCACGGTGGCCTCAAGCCTCCTTTCAGAGCGCATGATCCGCCGCTTCGGCACGGGCGTGGTGACGGCTGCGAGCATACTCATGACCTCCGTCGCCCTCATGGGCATGGGCTTTGTTTCCCGCTTCTGGGTGGTGCTGCTGCTTGCATTGCCTTTGGGGCTCGGCGCGGGCACGGTGGACAGCGCGCTTAACAATTTCGTGGCGCTCCACTATAAGGCCAACCACATGAACTGGCTCCACTGCTTCTGGGGCATCGGTGCAACGGCGGGGCCCATGGTCATGTCGCTCTATCTTTCGCGCAACAACTGGCACGGCGCGTATCGCACCGTGTCGCTCACGCTCTTTGCCATCGTGCTTCTCATGGCTGCGTCCTTCCCGCTCTGGAAGCGCTTCACCGCGCCCCCGGGCTCCGCGGGACATGGAAAGCCCGTGCCCAAGAAGGCGCTTCTCGCGCTCCCCGGCTCCGTCACGGCTTGCCTCGCGTTTTTCTTCTACTGCGGGGCGGAGTACGGCACGGGGCTTTGGGCAAGCAGCTATTTCGTCAGCGTCAAGGGCATCGAGCCGGACACGGCGGCGAGCTGGGCGGCCATGTATTACCTGGGCATCACCGCGGGGCGTCTGCTCTCCGGCTTCGCGGCGCTCAAGCTTTCGGATAAAACCCTCGTGCGCATCGGCCAGGGGATGATACTCGCGGGCGTTCTTGCTCTGCTTCTTCCGCTGCCCGGCTTCATGCAGTTCGTGGCGCTCTGCCTCATCGGCCTCGGCTGCGCGCCCATATTCCCCTCGCTTATCGACGAAACGCCCAAGCTTTTTGGCGAAGGATATTCGCAGGGCATGATGGGTCTGCAGATGGCCTCCGCCTACGCGGGCGGCACACTGCTCTGCCCGCTTTTCGGCTGGCTTTCGCCCGTCATCGGCCTGGGCGCATGGCCGTTTTATCTGCTCGCGCTCTTCGCGCTGATGATTTTTGCCACCGAGTATACGCAGAAAAAAGCCGCGCATCCTGCGCCCAAGCCTCTGTGAGGCGCGTTGCGTATTGGATTATCCGCGCGGGGGATGCTATAATTTAAGCATGAAAAAGCTTTTGCCCTATCTCAAATACCCGCTTTTATTTCTGGGAATCGCCTTCATCGCGTTGGGCGTAATCCGGCAGGAATATCTCGTCGTGCTCCAAAAGGCCGTAATGATCTGCCTCGAGTGCATCGGCATCGGGTGACGCGATGAAAAAGCTTTGGAATTTCCTCAAAAACCGCACGGTCATACAGACGCTCTTCGCGCTTGTTACCAACTCGCGCCTTTCAAACTTCTTCACGGGCACTATTTACACGGGGGAATTGAAAAGCGTGTGCGTGCCGGGGCTCAACTGCTATTCCTGCCCGGGGGCGACGGGCGCGTGCCCCATCGGCGCGCTCCAGGCGGAACTGGGCGGCTGGAAGCACGGCTTCGCCTTTTATACGGCAGGCTTATTGATTTTCTTCGGCGCGCTTTTCGGCAGGCTTATCTGTGGCTTCCTGTGTCCGTTCGGCTGGGTGCAGGATCTATTGAACCGCGTGCGCACGAAGAAGCTCCACGTCCCCAAGCGGGCGGACAGGGCGCTTCGTTCTGTCAAATACGGCATACTCGTGCTGTTCGTGATACTCCTGCCCATCTTCCTTGTGAACGAATACGGCATCAGCACCCCGTGGTTTTGCAAGCTCATCTGCCCCGCGGGCACGCTGCAGGGCGGCGTTCCCCTGGTGCTCGCAAACGCGTCGCTGCGCGAGGCCGTGGGCGGCCTCTTCACATGGAAGGTAGCGCTGATGGTGGGCATCCTCACGCTTTCGCTCTTCCTCTCGCGTCCGTTTTGCAAGTACCTCTGCCCGCTGGGCGCGATTTACGCGCTTTTCAACAAGGTCAGCTTTTACCGCATGGGCGTGGACGCGCACAAATGCACCGACTGCGGCGCGTGCGCGAAGAAGTGCCCCATGAACATAGACCCGCCGCGCGATATTGACGGGGCGGAGTGCATCCGCTGCAACGAATGCAAGCATGTTTGCCCGCACGGGGCGATATCCTCGGGATTCTGCGCCGGAAAAAGGCTGAAGGAGGAAAAAGATTATGCTTAAAATCCCCGCGACAAAAAAGGTGGACAGGCTCTTTGGCGGGAACGAACCCGCGCTTCGCTGCAAGAACGGCGATACGGTGGCGTTTGAAACCAACGATTGTTACGACGGCGCGGTGTCCCGCGCGGGTGTGCGCGCGTACGACGCGCGCATGGCGAATCCCGCCACGGGCCCGCTTTATGTGGAGGGCGCCATGCCGGGCGACGCGCTCAAGGTGGAAATCCTTTCTATAAAAACAAACGATTGGGGCGCCATGGGCACGTATTTCGGCAACGGCGCGTTCGCAAAATACCCCGGGGAATATCAAATGCGCGTGTTCGAATTTAAGGATAATACGATTGAGCTTGCGGGGCATACGCTCGCGCTCGAGCCCATGATCGGCGTCATCGGCGTTGCGCCCGCGGGGGAGGGTATCCCCACGGTGACCCCCGGCTCCCACGGCGGCAACATGGATTGCTCGCGCATCGTCGAGGGCGCGACGCTCTATTTCCCCGTCGCCTGCGAGGGCGGCTTGCTCGCCATGGGCGATCTGCACGCGCTCATGGGGGACGGCGAGGTGTTCGGTTACGGACTTGAGGTCACGGGCGAGGTGACGGTGCGCGTGTCCGTCGTCAAAAAACTCGCGCTCGCGCAGCCCCTTCTTTTCGAGGGCGGCAAAGCCATGGCCATCGCCTCCGCCGAAACGCTCGACGGGGCAACCGACTTTGCCATACAGGCGCTCTACGAGCTGCTCGTCGCGCACGGCATGGACAGGGTCGAGGCAGGGCTTCTCATGTCCCTCAAGTGCGACGTGACCGTCTGCCAGATCGTCGACCCCCTTCTCACCGTGCGCGCGGCGGTGCCGGAGGAGTTTTTGGTAATTGACAATTAAAAATTGATAATTGACAATCAGAGAACGCCCGCACAAGCGGGCGTTTTTCATACAGTAGCTATTCACTGACAAAAAGGAGGAGCGATTGCCCCTCCCTTTCGAGCCGCGTTAGTTTAGCTGTGAGATTTGTAGCTTGCACATAGACTTTCGTCACCCGGCTCACCATTGTGGCAACCCGGCATTGGCTCTACTTCAATCCTCGCCAGAGAACAATGGTCCTCCTCGCTGTGATAGCGACAACTGGATACACGGCAGCCAATGGTCTGGGTTCCTGCTTTCGTACCGGACATATCGCATCCTCCTTTTCATTGACTGAGCTTAGTTTGCCCATGCCGGAGTTTGCTATGCGGCGCGTCAGAACGATTTGCTGGAAAGCCATTCTCCAATATCAGCCGAAAGTTCCATATTCTGGGCCTCAATTTTTTTTACGGCCTGCGCGAGGGCATTGCCCTCCAGTTTTGCTCCCTCAAGCGCCGGGGCCACGTGCGCGATGAACGCCTCGTCCATCGCGTCGGAATAGACGGCGGCGCGGCGCACAAAGCCCTGCTCCACCTCAAGCTGCACCTCCACGCAGCCCCAGGGGAAGCGCGTTTCAAGCGAAATGTCAAATTGCGGGGTCGCGCCCATGCGCCACTCCCACGAAGCGTGGCGCCGGTAGAGCCTTTCGATGTCCGCTTCACCCAGCGAGGATACCGCAAGCGTTTCATACGCGCCGTATTCGGTTTCAAACGCCTTCACCACGGCGCTTCGCACGCTGTTTATGTCGATGTGCGCGCCGTAAACGCTGAGGTTCGTCACGCGCGCGCGCACGCTTTCCACGCCTTTTGCGCGCAGCTTTTCCTGCGAGGGCGCGAGGTAGCGGGCCAGCATTTCCATGTCCGCGCTCACAAGCAGCGTTCCGTGCTGCAGCGCCGAGGTTTTTGAAAAGCGGAACGCGTTGCCGGAAAATTTCGCCCCGTCGGCGGTCGCAATGTCGTTTCTTCCCGTAAACGCCGCGTCCACGCCCAGGCTTCGCACCGCCGCGAGTATCACGGAGGTCTGCCGCGCGAGGTCGTATGTTTCGCGTCTGCAGGCGAAGGTGAAATTGAGGTTCCCCAAATCATGGAAAACCGCGCCGCCTCCCGTCGTGCGCCGCGCAAGCCTGCCGCCTTCCTCTTCAAGAAGGGCGGTGCGGCATTCCTTCCACGCGTTCTGGTTGCGGCCAATCACCACCGTGTGCGCGTTCTGCCAGAGGTAGAGCGTCATGCCCTCGCCCGGTGCGTCGAACATCAGTTCTTCCGCGGAAAGGTTGCGCCACGGGTCGAAGGAATCTCCAAAGTATAATCTGTTCATGCGCCTATCTTAGCATGGGCGCGCCCTGCGCGCAATATGGCGGATACGCGCGCTTGACAAAGCCGTCAACTTGCGTATAATATCAGCATACTTGTATACATGGATACAAAAATACAAAGAAAGGAAAAACAGACGATGAACAGGCTTGTATTTGACGGCGACCCCCGGCCGCCCCGCGTGAAACCCGCGGCGCTTGTTGTAAATGGTACGGCGGGCATCCACGCGGACGGTCTGCTCAAAGACGAAGCGTCCGTGGACGCGCACAGCGGCGCGGCGGGCATCGCATATTGGATAAACGCGCATATGGGGCTTTCGCTCGACAAAAAATCACCCGTCGTCGTCCGCGTGAAGGCGGCGGTGGACGCGCTCTATATGACGGGGCGCACCACCGTGATGAGCGATGGGGAGCTCGCGCGCTTTACAAAGGCCGCGCTCACGGCCCTGGAGGCCGAAAAGGGCTGAGGGCAAGCGCCGTGCGCTGTCCGCGCTTTACTCAAATTTTCCTACCAATTCATCATGGCTTGAGGTAAAATAAGATATGGGCACAATGCGCCCGGGAGGGCAATATGAAACCATATCTTGACGACAACGAGCTATATCTTTTTAACACGGGCAAAAACGCCTATGCTTACCGCGCCCTTGGCTGCCATCGCGTTAAAATGCGCGAGGGTTACGATGCGTTCCGTTTCGCCGTGTGGGCACCGGACGCAAGAGCGGTGAGCGTTGTGGGCAGCTTCAACGAGTGGAATCCCCGCGCCGATATCATGAAGCCCTGCGGCACTACAGGCGTATGGCAGGCGCACATCGGCATCGCCCATCACGGGGATCTTTATAAATACGCCATTTTCACAAAAAAAGGGGAGCTTATTTACAAGGCCGATCCCTTTGCGTTTTATTCCCAACACCGGCCGGATACCGCGTCCGTCGTCTGGGACGCGCCCGCATTTGAGTGGACGGACGACGCGCATATGAAAAGGCGCGCGCGGCCGGACAGGCCCGCGCAGGACGCGCCCATGAGCGTGTACGAGGTGCACTTGGGCTCGTGGAAGGCGGGGCTTGATTATGAGCAGCTCGCCACGAAGCTTGTGGATTATGTCGCGGACATGGGCTATACCCATGTGGAGTTCATGCCCGTTTGCGAGTATCCGCTTGACGACAGCTGGGGCTATCAGGCCACGGGGTATTATTCCGTCACCTCGCGTTACGGCACGCCGGAACAGTTCAAGGCGCTCGTCAACGCCTGCCATCGCGCGGGCATCGGCGTCATTGTGGACTGGGTTGCGGCGCACTTTGCCAGGGACGCGCACGGTCTCATGCGCTTTGACGGCAGCGCCCTTTACGAGCATCCGGATTCCCGGCGCGCGGAACAGCCCCAGTGGGGCACGCTGCTTTTTGATCTCGAGCGCAGCGAGGTGAAAAGCTTCCTCATCTCCAACGCCGTGTATTTGCTAAAGGAGTTCCATATAGACGCGCTTCGCGTGGATGCGGTGAGCTGCATGCTCTACCTCGACTACGGCAAGCGCGAGGGGGAATGGCTGCCCAACCGCTTCGGCGGCAACGAGAACCTCGCCGCCGTCGATTTTTTCCGCGAGCTTGCGCACGCCGTCGGGCGGGAGTGCCCCGGCGCGCTTTTGATCGCGGAGGAGAGCACCGCTTTTCCGCTCGTCACCGCCCCGCCGGAGGACGGCGGCCTCGGCTTCAACTTCAAGTGGAACATGGGCTGGATGAACGACACGCTCTCCTACTGCAAGATGGACAGCTTCTTTCGCAAGTTCAACCACGACAAGCTCACCTTCTCCATGTGCTATGCTTTTTCGGAAAACTATATTCTGCCCTTCTCGCACGACGAGGTGGTGCATATGAAAAATTCGCTCATAGGGCGCTTCCCCGGCACATATGATGAGATGTTTGCGCAACTTCGCCTGCTCTATATGTACCAGTACGCGCACCCGGGCAAGAAGCTGCTCTTTATGGGGGGCGAATTCGGCCAGTTTTCGGAATGGAACTTCCGCCGCTCGCTCGACTGGATGCTGCTCGACTATCCGCAGCACGCGGCCCTGCGCGAATTTGTAAAGGCATTAAACCTCTTTTATAAAAAAGAGACCGCTCTTTTTGAGCGGGACGACGGATGGGACGGCTTCTCCTGGCGCAGCGTGGACGATTCCGTGCACAGCGTGTTGGCCTTTTCCCGCATGGACGCCGCGGGCGGCGAGCTTTTGTGCCTCTTTAACTTCACGCCCGTGCCGCACGGCGCGTATCCCATCAGGCTTCCTTATATGGCGAAGCTTCGCCGCGCCATGTCCAGCGTGGAGGGGGAGGAAAAGCCCGTGTCCGTACAGCAGGATTCTCCCTTTGGCTGCACCGCGCGCGTCGATCTGGACGCGTACGAGGCCGCCTGGTATTACGTGGAAAAAATCAACCCTTGACCCTAAAAAGCAAGGAGGTTCACCGATGATAAAAAAAAGAATGATCGCCATGCTGCTCGCCGGCGGTCAGGGTTCCAGGCTGGGCGTGCTCACAAACCGCACCGCCAAGCCCGCCGTGCCCTTTGGCGGGAAGTACAGGATCATCGACTTCCCGCTTTCCAACTGCGTCAATTCGGATATCGACACCGTGGGCGTGCTCACGCAGTACGAGCCGCTCGAACTCAACGGGTATATTGGCAACGGCAGCGCGTGGGATCTCGATCGCAACACGGGCGGCGTATATGTGCTTCCGCCCTATGTCAAGGGCAGCCAGGGCGAATGGTACTCGGGCACGGCCAACGCCATCTTTCAGAACCTCGCCTTCATCGAGCGCTATTCGCCCGAATATGTGCTCGTGCTCTCGGGAGACCATATTTATAAGATGGACTACGCCGCGCTGCTTCGCTACCATGTCGAAAAGCAGGCGGATGCGACCATCGCCGTGCTGGAAGTGCCCATGGAGGAGGCGCACCGCTTCGGCATCATGGAAACGGATGAGGAGGATCTCATCACCAAATTCGTCGAAAAGCCCAGGGAGCCCAAGAGCAACAAAGCCTCCATGGGTATCTACATATTCAACACGGACGTGCTGCGCGAGTATCTCTTTGCGGACAATGCGGATGAGACCTCCACGCACGATTTCGGCAAGGACGTCATCCCAAAGCTCCTGCATGCGGGCAGGCGGCTTGCGGCCTACGCTTTTCGGGGATACTGGAAGGATGTGGGCACGGTCAAGAGCCTGTGGGAGGCCAACATGGACCTCATCGGGGATAAGGCGCGCCTCGATCTCAACGACCGGGAATGGCGCATTTACAGCCGCAGCCCCGTCATGCCCGCGCACTACATCGGACCGGATGCGTCGGCCAAAAACTCCCTCGTGTGCGAGGGATGCGAAATCGACGGTTCCGTGGAGGACAGCGTTCTGTTCACGGGTGTGCGCGTGGGCGCGGGCGCGGTGATTCGGGATTCCGTCATCATGCCGGGCGCGCGCATCGGCGCGAACGCCACGGTCAAAAAGGCCATACTCGGGGAGGACGCCCTGGTGGGCGCGGGCGCCGTCGTGGGGGACGCGTCCTGCGCCGGGGAGTATACCTACGACACTTCGCTCACGGGCGACATCACGCTCATCGCGAGCTCCACGAGCATCGCGCCCTTTACGCGCGTGCCCGCGGGCATGATCGTCAACAACGATTACACAGGCGGGGAGGACGTTGAAAATGACGGATAACGCCTTTGGCCTCATCTATACGGGGGAGGCGAACATGCAGCTTCGCGACCTCACCTATTCGCGCTCCGTGGCGGCGGTGCCTTTTGCGGGGCGGTATCGCTGCATCGATTTCATTTTGAGCAACCTCGTCAACACGGGCATTTCCAACGTGGGCGTGATCACGCAGAAAAACTACCATTCCCTCATGGACCATCTGGGCTCCGGCAAGGAATGGGATCTGCACCGCAAGCGGGACGGGCTTTTCATCCTCCCGCCCTTTGTCACACGGGACAATACGGGCATCTACAACGGCACTGTGGACGCCTTCCGCTCCGTGATGGGCTATGTGCGCCGCAGCGCCCAGCGCTACGTGGTGCTCTCGGGCAGCCACACCGTCTACAATATCACCTATTCGGATATGATCGCCCGCCACATCAAAACGGGGGCGGACATCACCATCATGTACAACGACGTCACCGCCTTCAATCCGGATGACCAGTTTGACGATTTGCGCCTGACGCTCGACGAGAAGGGCCGCATCTACGATCTGCAGATCGACCCCTTCCGCCCCATGACGCCCAGCCAGAGCTGCGACGTGTTCGTGATGGAAAAAACCCTGCTCGAATATCTTGTGGAGGAAGCGGCGGCGCACGCGCTCACGGATTTCACGCGGGACGTGCTCGTCAAAAACGTTTCCACCCTCAAGCTCTACGGCTACCGGTACGACGGGTACGTGGCGCGCATGAACTCGCTCTCAAGCTACTTCTCGCACAACATGGCGGTGCTTGAGCGCGGCGTGCGCTCCGACCTCTTCAATCCGCAGCATCCCATCTATACCAAGGTCAAGGACGAGGCGCCCGCGGCCTACGGGCCGGATGCCAAAGTCAAGAACTCCCTCGTGGCGGACGGGTGCATCGTGGAGGGCAGCATAGAAAACTGCATCCTCTTCCGCGGCGTGCATGTGGGCGCGGGCAGCGTGTTGAAGGACAGCATCATCATGCAGGCGAGCGATATCAGGGAGAACTGCTCGCTCGACCATGTGATACTCGACAAGGGCGTCACCGTGCGCGCGGGCAGGAAGCTCGCGGGGTACGACAGCTTCCCCGTCATCATCAGGAAAGGCAGCACCCTATGAGCCTGGCGAAGAAGAAAAAGCAGCGCATCCTCTTTGCCGCGAGCGAATGCGCGCCTTTTATCAAAACCGGCGGCCTCGCGGACGTCGCGGCAGCGCTCCCCGTCGCCCTTGCAAAGGACGGGTACGACGTGCGCGTCGTCCTCCCGCTCTATCAGCACATACGAAGGGCGTATGGGGACAAGCTCTCCCATGCTTTCGACGGACGTATTCAGCTCGGCTGGCGGGATCAGTTCATCGGCATAGAAACGCTCAAACAGAACGGCGTGATCTATTATTTTATTGACAACGAATTTTATTTCGGGCGCGATTATATCTACGGCGTGTTCAACACCGAGGAGGCGGAGCGCTTCGGCTTCTTCTCAAAGGCCATCCTCGAGCTGATGGCGCACCTCAATTTTTATCCCGACGTGCTGCACCTCAACGACTGGCAGACCGGCATCGCCGCAGCGCTTCTTAAAACGCAGTACGCCGCCATGCCGCGCTACGCGCACGTCAAAACCCTTTTCACAATCCACAACCTGCGCTTTCAGGGCGTGTTCGAGCGGGGCTTTACGGACGAGCTTCTCACCCTCGGTAAAATCGCCCTCGACCCGGACGCGCTGGAGCATTGCGGCAGCGTGAGCTATATGAAAGGCGGCCTCGCTTTTGCGGACGCCGTCAACACCGTCAGCCCCACTTATGCGCAAGAGATACAGACCCCCTTCTACGGGGAAGCGCTCGACGGTCTCTTGCGCGCGCGCGCGGACAAGCTTTGCGGCATATTGAACGGCATCGACACGGCCGAATATGACCCCGCGACGGACAACGCCCTCCCCGCCAACTATTCCATCGAAGATATGGCGGGCAAGCGCGCCTGTAAGGCGGCCGTGCAGGAGGAGCTGGGCCTGGAAGTTGACCCCGGCGCGCCCGTGCTCGCCATCGTCTCCCGCCTGACGGGGCAAAAAGGGTTAGATCTAGTGGAGCGCGTGCTCCTTGAAATGATGGACAAGGGCGTGCAGCTCGCGGTGCTCGGCACGGGGGAGGCGCATTACGAGGGCTTCTTCTCGTGGGCGCAAAAGCGCTTTCCGGGACGCGCCGCCGCGCGCATCACCTATGACGAAGGGCTCGCGCGCCGCATTTACGCGGGCGCGGACATCTTCCTCATGCCCTCGCTCTTCGAGCCGTGCGGCCTCGCGCAGATGATCGCCATGCGCTACGGAACCATCCCCGTCGTGCGCGAGACGGGCGGCCTAAAGGACAGCGTGAAATCCTATAATAAATACGAGGATATGGGCACGGGCTTTTCCTTCATGAACTACAACGCGCACGAATTGCTCTACACCGTGCAGCGCGCCGTGGACTATTACCGGGACGAACCGGATATGTGGGCGCGCCTTGTTTGCCGCGCGATGGAGGAAAACTTCTCATGGGCGGAGCGGGCGAAGGATTACGAGGCGCTTTATAGGCA
The DNA here is from genome assembly GCA_023393045.1 of Bacillota bacterium. GTDB lineage: Bacteria > Bacillota > Clostridia > Christensenellales > CAG-138 > Phil1. The sequence continues at coordinate 16,374 of JAEWMV010000039.1, forward strand.
ATTGACAATTGCCCCGGCGTAAAATCCTCGCCGCAGCGGCGTTTTCCTAATTGTCAATTACCCTTCGCACAAGGAGGTTTTCATGCCGAAGTTCGTCCTCTCCCTCGACGCGGGTACGACCAGCAACCGCGCGATCCTCTTCGACGAAAAGGGCGCAATTGCGAGCGTCGCGCAAAACGAGTTCACGCAGATCTATCCCCAACCCGGCTGGGTGGAGCACGACGCCATGGAGATATGGGCCACGCAGCTTGGCGCGGCGAGCGAAGCCATGGCGCGCGTAGGGGCGAAAGCGGAGGACATCGCCGCCATCGGCATCACCAACCAGCGCGAGACCACCGTGGTGTGGGATAAAAAAACCGGCGAGCCCGTGTGCAACGCCATTGTCTGGCAGTGCCGCCGCACCGCGCCCTATTGCGACGAATTGAAGGCGCGGGGCCTTTCCGGCATGTTCCGCCAAAAAACGGGGCTCATCATCGACGCGTATTTTTCCGGCACAAAGCTCAAATGGATACTCGATTCCATCCCCGGCGCAAGGGAGCGGGCAAGGCGCGGGGAGCTTTTGTTCGGCACGGTGGACGCATGGCTCATTCACAAGCTCACGGGCGGCCGCGCGCATGTGACGGATTACTCCAATGCCTCGCGCACGATGCTCTTTAACATCAACACGCTCGATTGGGATGAGGACATCTTGCGCCTGTTTGACATTCCCCGGGAAATGCTGCCCGAGGTTTTGCCCTCCAGCCATCATTACGCGGACACCGACCCCGCGCTCTTTGGCGCGGCAATTCCCATCTGCGGCGCGGCGGGGGACCAGCAGGCCGCGCTTTTCGGACAGCGCTGCTTTGCTCCGGGCGAGGCGAAAAACACCTACGGCACGGGCTGCTTCCTCCTGATGAACACGGGCGAGGCGCCCGTACTGAGCCGAAACGGGCTTTTGGCCACCATCGCGTGGGGGTACGGAAATAAGGTTGAATACGCGCTGGAAGGTTCCGTTTTCGTCGCGGGCGCGGCCATACAGTGGCTTCGGGACGAGGTGCGCCTCATCGCAAACGCGGCGGAGAGCGAAAAGCTCGCGCGCGAGGTTGACGACACCAACGGCTGCTATGTCGTGCCCGCTTTCGTGGGCCTCGGCGCGCCCTATTGGGATGCGTACGCCCGCGGGGCGGTGCTTGGCGTCACGCGCGGGGTCAACCGGGCGCACATCGTGCGCGCCACGCTCGAGTCGCTTGCGTATCAGACGAGCGACGTGCTTCGCGCCATGGAGGAGGATTCGGGCATCCACCTTTCCTCCCTTCGGGTGGACGGCGGGGCCTCCGCGAACGATTTCCTCATGCAGTTCCAGTCGGATATCATCGATGCGCCCGTGCTGCGTCCCGCCTGCGTGGAATCGACCGCGCTGGGCGCGGCCTACCTCGCGGGCCTCGCGTGCGGCTATTGGAAGGACAGGGAAACGCTTTCCTCATGTGTGGGAAAGGAGACCCGCTTCCTGCCGCACATGGATGAGGATACGCGGCGCGAAAAACTTTCCGGCTGGAAGCGTGCCGTGCGTTGCGCGCGGGCGTGGGGAGAGGATTAACGAATAGCTAACAGTGAATAGTGAATAGCTACCGCTGCGGCGGGGCAGGACACGGAGGACGGTTCTGCTTGTTCGGCGGGATTTCGCCCGAAAAATGCATCCGCGCTGTTTCGAACAAACAGAACTGTCCCCAACGCACCGAAAGGACGCGGCATGTAGGGGCGGATATTATCCGCCCGCGAAATATATGAATTGCAAGGACGAAGGGTTATTGCATGGAAAAATACGATGTCATCATCATCGGCGGCGGCGTGGTGGGCTGCGGCACGGCAAGGGAATTGACGCGGCATAAGCTCTCCGTGGCGGTCTTGGAGAAGGCGGCGGATATCTGCGCCGGCCAGACAAAAGCCAACACGGCCATCCTCCACGCGGGGTATGACGCCAAGCCCGGCACCAACAAGGCGCATTTCAACGTGCTGGGCAACAGCATGTTCGATAAGCTTGCCGCGGATTTGGACGTGCCCTTTGAAAGGAACGGCTCGCTCGTTGTTTCCCTTAGCGAGGAGGGGATACAAACGCTTGAATCCCTCGTATGGCGCGGGGAAAAAAACGGCGTGAAGGGGTTGCGCGTGATCGGGCGGGACGAACTCCATAAGATGGAGCCGCACCTTTCCAAAAAGGCCGTTGCCGCGCTCTACGCGCCCACGGGCGGCATCGTGTGCCCGTATGAGCTCACTTTTGCCTACGCGGAAAACGCCGCGAAGAACGGCGCGAAATTTTATCGCGGCACGCCCGTGACAAACATACGGCGGGACGGGAACGGCGGCTACATTGTCTATTCCAACGAGCGCGCGTTTGCGGCGCGGGCGGTCGTCAACGCGGCGGGTGTCCATTCGGACGGGTTCAACAATATGGTGAGCGAGGAAAAGCTCCACATCACCCCGCGCCGGGGCGAGTATTTCATTGTGGACAAGAACTACGGAAAGTTCTTCCACAGCGCCATCTTCCAATTGCCAAGCGCCATGGGAAAAGGCGTGCTGGTCGCACGCACGGTGGAGGACACCATACTTCTCGGCCCTACGGCGGAGGATATCCCCGAGCGGGACGATAAGCGTACCACGGCAAAAGGCCTCGCCGCCGCGCTCGCGCAGGCCGCCGCTATCTGGGAGGATATCCCCAGGCGCGGCTTCATCACCACGTTTTCGGGAATACGCGCCCATTGCGACAGGGATGATTTCGTCCTGGGCGAGCCGGGGGACGCGCCTTTCTTCTTCAACGCGGCGGGCGTGGAGTCCCCGGGGCTTGTCAGCGCGCCGGCCATCGCGGTGTATCTTGCGCAAAGCGTCGCGCAGCGGCTGCACGCCAAGGAGAACCCCGCGTTCGACCCCGTGCGGCGCGGTATCCCCAAATTCCGCGAGATGGACGAGAGAGCGCGGGAGCAGGCCATTGCCGAAAACCCGGATTATGCGAAGATCGTCTGCCGCTGCGAGAATGTGACGGAAGCGGAGATACGCGCGTGCATCCGCCGCCCCGTGGGCGCGCGGGACGTGGACGGCGTCAAATTCCGCGCCAGGGCGGGCATGGGGCGCTGCCAGGGCGGCTTTTGCCTCACGCGCGTGATGGAGATACTCGCGGAGGAATTGAACGTGCCCATCACCCAGATCACCAAGTCCGGCGGCGAATCGAAGCTCGTTTCGGGCCGCATCTTTGAGGAAGGGGGCGAGGGCGCATGACGGAAAAACAGGTGGACGTGCTCGTCGTCGGCGGCGGCCCCGCGGGGCTTGCCGCGGGCATCGCGGCGCGGGAGGCGGGCTGCGAGAACGTGCTCGTGGCGGATCGCGAGGACGCGCCCGGCGGCATACTCAAGCAGTGCATCCACAACGGCTTCGGCCTGCACGCCTTCAAGGAGGAATTGACCGGCCCCGAATACGCGCAGCGCTATATCGACCTTGCGCACGCGGCGGGCGTTGCCATCCAATGCGGCGCGATGGTCGTGGATTTAACTAAAGACAGGCGCGCCACCGTCGTCAGCCGCGAACACGGGCTGGAACTCATCCGCGCCAAGGCCGTGGTGCTCGCCATGGGCTGCCGTGAGCGGCCGCGCGGCGCGCTTGCGACCCCCGGTACGCGCTGCGCGGGGATATACACGGCGGGCAACGCGCAAAAGCTCGTCAATAGAATGGGCCTTATGCCGGGCAGGCGCGTGGTCATACTCGGCTCGGGGGACATCGGCCTCATCATGGCGCGGCGCATGACCTTCATGGGTGCGAAGGTATTGGCCTGCGTGGAGATCATGCCCTATTCGGTGGGCCTCACGCGCAACATCGTGCAGTGCCTCGACGATTTTGATATTCCGCTCCATCTTTCCCATACCGTCGTTGACATCGAGGGGAAGGAGAGGCTTACGGGCGTCACCATCGCAAGGGTGGATGAAAACCTTTCGCCCATACCCGGCACGGAGCAGAAGCTCGCGTGCGATACGCTGCTTTTATCCGTGGGGCTGCTGCCCGAAAACGAGCTTTCCGCTATGGCAGGGGTGCCGCTTGCCGCCTCCACGGGCGGCGCGGAGGTGGACGAGGCGATGCAGACGCAAATTCCCGGCATCTTCTCCTGCGGAAACGTCCTGCACGTGCACGACCTTGTGGATTTCGTGTCCGAGGAGGCCGCGCGCGCGGGAAAAAGCGCGGCGGCGTTTGCGAAAGGCGGCCTGAAACCGCGAGGCACGGTGCCCGTAAGGGCGGGATACGGCGTTTTGGGCCTTGTGCCGCAGTTTATATCGAATGAGCCCAACGCGCCCGTCAAGCTGATGTTCCGCCCCAAAGAGGTCTATAAGGGGGCGCGCATCGTGGTGGAGCGCGAAGGCAGGGAAATATACTCCCGCAGGGAGAGGATACTCGTCCCCGGCGAGATGGTCATGATAAGCTTATCCCCCGAAAAGCTGGGGACGGGGAGCGCGCCCATAGAAGCGCGCGTCGAGGTGTGAGCATGGAAAAGGAACTCATCTGCATCAACTGCCCCATGGGCTGCCGCATGAGGGCGAAAATCGAGGACGGAAAGGTCGTTTCCGTCACGGGCTTTTCCTGCAAGCGGGGGGAAACCTATGCGCATGAGGAGCTCACGCGCCCCGTGCGCATGGTGACCGCGCTCGTGCGCGTGCGGGGCAGCGATACGCCGCTGCCCGTAAAGACCGATAAACCCATCGACAAAAAGCTTATCTTCGACGCGCTCAAAGCGCTCCAATCCGTCTCTGTCACGCCGCCCGTCAGAATCGGGGACGCGGTGCTCGAGAATGTGTGCGGCACAGGGGTGAACTTTGTGGCCACCGCCCATGCCTAGCGCCGGAAAAACGCAGTAAAATCCTAACAAAGCCGCTTGTAAGGGGCGGCTTTGTATTATAGAATAAATGCAGTTGTTTTACCGTAAACCGGCAAATCCGCGTTTGGAGGTGGCCTATGGCGGATAAACGCGCCGCGCAATACAGCGCCCGGGAACTTTCCGCGTTTTCTTCGCAGCTTGCGCTGGTGCTTCGCGCGGGCATGTTTCTGCCCGACGGCGTGGCCGCCATGGCGGCGGAGAGCGGCGATCCCGTCATCGAGGCGCTCAACGCCTCCGTGCGCGGCGGCGCAAAGCTTGCCGCCGCGATGAAGGACGCGGGCGCCTTCCCCGCGTACATGGTCAACATGGCGGCGCTGGGGGAGGAGGCGGGCAAGCTCGAGCAGGTCATGACCTCCCTTTCGCTCTATTACGAGCGCGAGCACGCCGTGAAAAACCAAATGAAGTCCGCCGTGTTCTATCCGATGATACTTGTCGCCATCATGATCGTCGTCATCGCGGTGCTGCTCGGCAAGGTGCTGCCCGTGTTCGCGGACGTGTTTGCGGATCTTGGGGGCGCGGCGGGGGCGGTTTCGCCCGACATCGCGGCCTTTGGCACGGTGGCGGGGTATACGGCGCTCTTTGTCGCCGCGCTCATGCTGGCGCTTTGCGTATATCTCTCCGCCAAGCTTAGAAGCGCGGCGGGCTACGCGTCGCTCATGCGCACGCTTTCAAAAATCGGCCTCACGCGAAACCTTGCGGGCAAAATCGCCACGGGGCGCTTTGCCTTCGCGCTCTCCATGCTCCTTGAGAGCGGGTATCCTTTGGACGGCGCGCTTCAGGCGCTGCCCGCCGTCGTTGAAAACCGGGAGATCGGCGCGCGCATAGAAACCTGCCGCGCCTCGCTTGCCCAGGGCGCGTCCTTTTCAAAGGCCATGGAGGAAAGCGGCCTTTTTTCCGGTATGTACGCGCACATCCTCGGCGTGGGCTTTCGCGCGGGCGCGCTGGAGAGCGTCACGGGCAAAATCGCGGAAATCTACGAGGAGGAAATCGACCATACC